>DASPJT010000048.1:0-5878 GCA_035628455.1 Minisyncoccota bacterium | reverse complement strand
TGAAGAGCCTCGAACTCTCCGGCTTCAAGTCGTTCGCCAAGAAGACTGAGCTCAATTTCACCAGCGCCATCACCGGCATCGTGGGGCCGAACGGCTCCGGCAAATCGAACGTGGCCGAAGCTTTCCGCTTCGTGCTCGGCGAGCAATCTATGAAGTCGATGCGCGGCAAGCGCGGCGAAGACCTGATCTTCTCCGGCTCGAAGACCCTGCCGAAGCCTGCTAGAGCGAGCGCCAAGCTCGTCTTCAACAACAACCCGAAGGTCTTCAATGTGGATTTCGACGAAGTCTCCCTCGAACGTACGGTGTATCGGGACGGCACCAACGAATACCGGCTGAACGGCACGCAGGTGCGCCTCAAGGACATCCTCGAGCTCCTCGCGTCCGCGAACATCGGCGCCTCCGGCCACCACATCATCTCCCAGGGCGAAGCGGACCGGATCCTGAACGCCTCCATCAAGGAGCGCAAAGCCATGATCGAGGATGCCCTCGGCCTCAAGGTCTACCAGTACAAGCGCGAGGAGAGCGAGCGCAAATTGGAGAAGACCGGAGAGAACATGAAGCAGGTGGAATCGCTCCGGAAGGAGCTAGCCCCGCATCTCCGCTTCCTCGAGAAGCAGATGGAGAAGGTCAGGAAGGCGGAGGCGCTGAAGCGCGAGCTCGAGACGCTGTACCAGGAATACCTGAAGCGCGAAGAGGCGTATCTCAACGAGGAGCGGACAGCGCTCGCCTCCGCGCTCAAGGCGCCCACGGCGGAGCTTGCCGCCGTGGACGCGCGGGTCAAGGACATCGAGGCGCTCCTCTCGGGCAAGGGTCGCGACAAGGAGGGTAGGGAATTCGCGGAAGCTGAAAAGGCGCTCCGCGAAGCGGAAGAAGAGACGGAGAAGCTCCGCCGCGAGGAGAGCCGCCTCGACGGCATCATCTTCGCCGAAGAGAAGGCGCTCGCGCGCGCGGCGCAGAGCGGGCAGTCCGAGAGCGTCACCATCCCGCGCTCCGAGCTCGAACGGGTGGTGGCGGAAGCCGAGAGCTTCGTGGCGCAGGCCTCCCGCGAGGAGAACATCTCCGTCCTGCGGAACCTTTTGAATACCATCGCCGGCCTCATCCGCTCCTTCGTCTCCGGGAAGCGCGCGGGAAGCGATCACTCCGGGGAGATAGAGGCGGAGATCGGGAAGCTTAAAGAGGAGAAAGCGGCGCTCGTCGCGAAAGCGGCGGGGGCCTTGGGAAAGAGCGAGGCCGCCCGCAAGCACTATCAGGAGCTCAAAGAAGCGATCGAAGCGGATGAGCGTTCCGGGCGCGAGGCGGAGCGCGAGATGTTCGCGCTCGTCTCGAAGCGCAACGATCTCTCCCAGCAGCTCTTTATGCTGCGCTCCCGCGAAGACGCCCTGAAGCGCGACGAAGCCGCCTTCAAATCCGAGCTCATCGAAGGGCAGGCGCTTCTCGGTCTTCCCGTGCTCCGCTACAGCGAAGTGGTGATAGGGAATGTGCGCGAAGCGCGGCACGAGCAGGAAGCGCGCCGCAAGAATCTGGAGAAGATGAAGATCCGCCTCGAGGAGATGGGCGGCGCGGGCGGAGCCGATACGGAGAAGGAGTACGAGGAGACCAGGACCCGCGATGCCTACCTGGAGAAAGAGCTTGCTGATCTCGCGCAATCTGCCGAGACTTTGAAGGGTCTCATTGCAGAGCTCTCCGAGAAGCTCGAGAAAGAATTCGCTGAAGGCATGGCTAAGATAAACAAGGAGTTCCAGAAATTCTTTGCCCTCATGTTCGGCGGAGGCTCAGCCGCGCTCTCCACCATCGAAGCGCCCAAGCGCCGCCGCGTGGCGGCAGAAGATCTCGAGGGCGAGATCCCCGAGGAGCCCGAAGAGGGCATCGACATCAGCGTCTCCCTTCCGAACAAGCGCACCAAGGGCCTGCAGATGCTCTCGGGCGGGGAGAGAGCGCTCACTTCCATCGCTCTCCTTTTCGCCATCTCCCAGGTCAATCCGCCGCCCTTCGTCATCCTCGACGAGACGGATGCCGCGCTCGACGAAGCCAACTCCCGGAAATACGGCGATATGGTGGAGAGCCTCGCCAAGTATTCCCAGCTCATCCTCATCACCCACAACCGCGAGACCATGAGCCGCGCGGGCGTGCTCTATGGAGTTACCATGGGAAGCGAAGGCGCCTCCAAGCTCCTCTCGGTACGATTCGATGATGCAGTGGCGGTGGCGAAATAGGCATATGCAAGCGTTAATATCTTCCGCTCGATTAAAGAATTCTTATACCCCACATGATAGAGATGAGCATATTTTTGAGATAACAGATTTACCAGGACTTCAGGTTGTTAGGAAGTATCCTCCTACCTCGGTTGGTTTTGAGGGGAAGAGGATGTTCATAAAACTCTTTTTGAGACAAGAGGAAAGGACTGTTTATATTTCGGGAGGTGTCGATATCGTAAGAAAACAAGAAGAAGGGGATTCTAATTGGACTATTGTGTTTCCTTCAGACGGCTTCTTTCAAAAACCGACTAATTTCAGATTTGGAAAATCAGAAGGTGTAAGTTTTGATTCAAACAAAGAACTCATCGTATTTAAGAAAGAAGAATATAATATAAGGCAGTTTATCGATTTGCTTGAGAAGAACCATTTGAGTGACATGTTTTTCTGGAGTCGTTTCTTTAATTTTGCAAAAGTTATTTTTCTACACCAATTGTTTTTCTTGACCGATGATCATTTTAAAATAACAGACTTTATATTCAAGAATAGAGCGCATATAGGAAACGAGGATAAATCGACAAAAAAATTTGTGCACGAGAGAGGGGACCCTCTTTTTCATTACTTCCGTATTTACAAGCATCTTTTCGGTTCAGCTATCTTTTATTTGTTACCAATTGTATATAAACTTTCGGTTACTCTAACCACCGCGTACTTTACAGTTACAAATCCATTTCTTCTCTTTGGGGCTTTGTTCCTGCTGTTTCTTTTAGAAAAAATCAGTGATTTACTGGATTCTTTAAAGGAATCAAATTTCATTGCAGATCTCGTAAAATCCACATTTGAATCTAGAGGACCTCTCAAGAAATATCGAGTTTAAAATCGCGTAATTTATGATTCTTAAGAAGCCAGCAACGGTATCCGAATACATTTCTACTGCTCCGAAGGAGCGGCAGAAGAAGCTGCGCGAAATGCGTGCGATCCTCAAGAAGGTCGTGCCCAAGGTGACCGAAGAAATAAAGTGGGGCGTGCCGGTGTTCTCGCTTCACCGCATCTTGTTCGCCTACGCCGCTTTCAAGAATTCGATCAACTTCATGCCGACACCCTCTGCCATGAAGCCGTTTAAGAAAGAGCTTTCCACATACAAAACGGGCAAGGGTTCGATTCAATTTTCTTATGACAAACCCCTGCCGACAGGTTTAATCCGTAAAATCGCGGCCTTTCGAGTGAAGGAACTCAAAGAAAAAGACGTTCGCTGGATGTAGTTGCTTTTTATACCCCTCCCGCCATAATTTCGGCAGTGGTCTTTGATTGGTATCACTCGCTTCAGCCTACAGGAGGCTGCCATGGCCGAAGAGGATAAGAAAAAGGGGTCAGGCAGTACAATAGCTGTTCCCAACCCCTTCAGGTTCCGTGCTGCTGGTGAGATGCCGGGCGCAAAGAAAAAGAAGAAAAAGACGAGGATAGTGAACCCAAACCCTGGAACTCCCTGGCTTGCAACCTCCGCATCGGTGCCATTTGTGAGAGGGAAGCCGCCGCCTCGCGCGGTGTTGCGCACGGTTCCGCTACAGGAATCGGCTGAGAGCGATAAGATCGCCGTCTACGAGCTCAACCAAAAAGGGGAGGCGGTACAGGTAGATTCGGTGACCTTCGAGGAGCTCTTGGAGCGCCCTCGCCCAGGGCCGAAGGAGAAATAGACATCTGTCAGCCTAGCCCGGGACCACCATTGTCCCGGGTTGATTTTTTATGCTAATGCGTAATCGAGCGTCTTCCTCTCGATATCCGCATTCATCACTTTGAATTTCACCGTATCGCCCAAGGAGAACTTCCTCTTGGTGCGCTCGCCCACGAGGCAGTAATTCTTCTCGTCCAGGGTATAGAAATCGTCGCCGATGTCGCGGAGGCGCACCATGCCTTCGCACTTGGTCTCCTTCTCTTCGAGGTACATGCCCCACTCGGTGACGCCGGAGATGATGCCTTCGAAGGTCTGGCCGATGCGGGTGGACATGTATTCCACCTGCTTGAGCTTGATGGAGTCGCGCTCGGCTTCGACCGCGCGGATCTCGGACTCGGTCGTCTGCGTCGCCATCTTTTCATAAAACGCGAACTCTTCCTTGGAGACCCTTTTACCCGAGAGGTAGATCGCGAGGAGGCGGTGCACCAGGGTGTCCGGGTAGCGCCTGATAGGCGAGGTGAAGTGCGTGTAGTACTCGAAGCCGAGGCCGAAGTGCCCGATGTTCCGCACGGAGTAGATGGCCTTGGCCATGCTCCTCAGCGCGGCGGTCTTCACGATGCCTTCCTCCGCCTGGCCCTCGATCTGCTTGAAGAGCGCGTTGATGTCCTTGGCGGAGATCCCTTTCTTGTCCACGTGCACCTCGTGGCCGATGGCGCGGAGGAAAATGGCGAGTTCCGCGATGCGATCCTCTTTCGGGAGGTCGTGGATGCGGTACATGAACAGAGGCGCCTCCTTGTGCTCGTTCCCCGGCAGGCGGTGCACGAACGTAGCCACTTCGCGGTTGGCGAGGAGCATGAACTCTTCCACCAGGCGGTGCGCGTCGAGGCGCTGCTTGCGGAAGACGCGGATGGGGCGGCCCTTCTCGTCGAGCTCGAACTTCACCTCGTCCTGCTCGAATTCGATGGCGCCCTTCTCGAAGCGCTCCTTGGTCATTATCTTCGCGAGGCGGTTGAGCTCCTGGAGTTCTGCCGCATGCGGTCCCTTGCCCGTGACGATGCCCTCCTGCGCCTCTTCGTAGGTGAAGCGCTTGTCAGAGCGTATGACCGAGCGGCCGAACCAGCGGCTCCGCACTTCGCCGCTCTTGCTCATGACGAAGACGGCGGAGAAGGCGAGCTTCTCCTCCTCGGGGTTCAAGCTGCAGAGGTCGTTAGAGAGCACTTCCGGGAGCATGGGGATGGTGCGGTCCACCAGGTAGATGGAGGTGCCGCGCTTCTGCGCTTCCTTGTCGAGCGCGGTGCCCGGGCGCACGTAGTGCGCTACGTCCGCGATATGCACGCCGATCTCATACGTCCCGTCGGGCAGGGTCTGTATGGAGAGAGCGTCGTCGAAGTCCTTGGCGTCCTTGGGGTCGATGGTCATGGTGAGGACGTCGCGGAAGTCGCGGCGCACCTGAAGTTCCTTTCGCATGTTCTCCTCGGAATGCCGCTTGATCTCTTCCGCCTCTTTCTCTACTTCGGCAGGGAAGCCTGTCTCGAAGCCCTTCTCGAGGACGATCGATTCCATCTCCACGTTGTTGTCGCCCTTGGGGCCGATGACCTTGAGCACGCGGCAGCGCGGATTGGTCTCGCCCGGATTCCACTCGCCGAGCTCCACCTGCGCCTTGTGATTGAGGGGAGTGGTGTCGTCCTTAGGGAGGATGAGGGCGACGTGGATGCGGTAGTTATCGGGGATGAGCGCCTTGCCCATCGGGGTCATGGCCACGAAGCCCACGAAGCGCGTGCGCGCGCGGGAGAGCACTTTCACGACCTTGCCCTGGTCGCGCCCACGGACCTTCTCGCGGAGGGGCTCCACGAGCACAGTATCGCCGTGGAGCGCCACGCCGAGGTTCTCCGGCTGGATCTCCGTGTCTATCTCCGCCGGGGGGTTGGTCTTGAGGTAGCCTACGGCGCGGCTCGAGATGCTGATGACGCCTTCGAGTTCCTTGGCGCCTGACCGGCCGGGTGTATGAGAGGGA
>DASPJT010000047.1:0-2189 GCA_035628455.1 Minisyncoccota bacterium | reverse complement strand
TTCCTTCGTCTCCGTACCGCTCGGCTCCATTCCGTACACCGGCGTCGGCGACACTCTCCTTACATATCTCTTCCTCTTCGGCCTTCTCGGCCTCTCCGCAACACTCTCGTACGGGATGGTCTATGCAGGAGGCGGCTCCCGCTCCTTCCAGGCCTTCCAGCCCCTCGTCTCGATGGGGGATGAGATGACGCGCATCCTTCTCTCCGTGGGTGCAGCCGTGAAGCCGTTCGCGGATCTCTTGAATCCCTTCACGCCGCTGCCGCGCGCTGCGATGGCGAATGCGGCTCCGCTTTCCGTCGCCGAGGTCGAGCCGATCTCCGCTCCGGTCGAAGAGGAGGCTCCGGCTCCGGTCGCCCTCGCGCTCCGCAAGGACGCTGAGGCGAGCGAAACCGGCGTAGACCTCGTGAGCCAGATCCGCACCCTCACCAAGGCTCCCGCTGCCGCACCCGAAGTATCCGTAGGCATGAGCCGCGAAGAGAAGACCCGCGTCCTCGAGATGCTCGTGAGCTACGCTCGCGAGAAGGAGATCCTCCTCTCCGAGGACGCTGCCGCCCTCATCCTCTCTGCCGCTGACGGCAAGGCGGATCAGGCGCAGGGCATCCTCTCCGAGCTCACCGAGGTGGCGCACGCCTGGTACGAGAAGCCGGAATATTCCTGGCTCTCGCTCTCCGCGACCCGCGTCCGCGAGATGCTCTTCTCCACCTACCTCTCCATGGTGCCGATGTTCGTGCGCTGGCTTGCGGCAGGGAATGCGGCGAAGAGCTCCGCGCTCCTCCGCATGCTCGATGCCCAGGGCCACAGCGTCTCCGAGTTCTTGAAGGGTGTTGCCTACGAGCTCGACAAGGTGCACCGCTTCCGCTCTGCGCGCGAAGCCGGCGCTCATGAGCACTCGCTCTCCGCGACTTCCGGTTGGAGTAGAGAGACTCTCGAGTCCGCCATCACGGCGCTCATAGGATCTGGAGACGAGAGCTACTCTTCTCCTCTTCTCGGCGCCCGCCTCGCGGTCTCCCGCGTCATGGACATGGCGTCCCGCGAGAACCGCAAGGAGCTTCTCGAAGCGTAAAATCTTTATTTACCGAAGCAAAAAGCCGCTCCTCCCGGAGTGGCTTTTGTGCTTGATTCCTCTCCGGTTCTGGTGTCTCATGAGCGGAGGCCAGGGAGGAATCGATGAATGATAACTATCGGCCTATGCCTGAATGGGGTCAGCGCGCGCTCATGGCTGTCCTCGCCCTACTGCTGTTCCTGTTCCCACTTATACTGACATTCCGCGTCTGAGCCGTGCCCAATGAAAAAGCCGCACTGGGCTTTTCATGAGTGCGGCTTTTTCATTTCTACTTCCTCTCTTTGATCTCTTTCAGAATCTTCTCTTTGAAATCCGCGAGGCTCATCGCTCCCAGACTCTCCGAGCGGCTCTCCGCCGAGACCTGGCCGCTCTCGATCTCCTTGTCGCCGACTACCAGTATGTAGGGAGTCTTCATCACCTTAGCTTCGCGGATGCGTTTTCCCAGGCTCTCGTCGCTTTGGGCGAGCTCCGCGCGGACGCCGGCGTCCATGAGCTCCTTGTGCACGCTCGCTCCGTAGTCCTTGTGCTTGTCGCTCACGGGGAGGATGGCGACCTGTACGGGCGAGAGCCAGGTAGGGAAGGCGCCGCCGTAGCGCTCGATGAGGAAGGCCATGATGCGCTCGATGGCGCCGATCGAGGAGCGGTGCACCACGAAGGCGCGGTGCCGCTCCCCGTCTTCGCCGGTATAGCTGAGGTCGAAGCGCTCCGGCATGCAGAAGTCGTACTGCACAGTGAAGGCGGTGTTCTCCTTGCCGTTTACGTTCTTCATCTGCACGTCGATCTTCGGCCCGTAGAAGGCGGCTTCGTCGGCCGCTTCCACGAAGGGCTTGCCGCGGCCCTGGAGGTGCTTGCGGAGGAGGTCTTCGCCCTTCTCCCAGGCGGCATCGTTCTTGTAATATTTCTCGGTATTGGTGCGGTCTCCGAGAGAAAGGCGGAAGGAATAGTCTTCTCCCTGGGTGAGACCGAGGACAGAGGCGACGTGCTCGATGAGGTCAAGGGCACGGCCGACTTCCTCGACCGCCTGCTCCTCGGAGGCGCAGATGATGTGGGCGTCCGCGAGGCAGAAGGTGCGCACGCGCTCGAGTCCGGCGAGCTCGCCGGACTGCTCGTAGCGGTAAAGCTGGGC
>DASPJT010000046.1:0-3396 GCA_035628455.1 Minisyncoccota bacterium | reverse complement strand
TGCCACCAGGATAATGAGCACGAGCACGATGAGGATCGTGTTCGTATTGCTGCCGTTATTGTTGTCCATGTGCGAAAAAGATTACCTGATAGAGCCCGCTTTTTAAGTATACCCCGACCTGGGGCAGAGGCTTAGCTATACAGACGTACGCGGGGGCGGGGGACTTACCTGAGAAAAAGAAAAGGGAGGGTGCCGAAGCTACCCTCCCGTATTTCACCTGTGCCGCCGGTAAAGCCTAGCTTTCGCTCTGTTCACATCCTTGCGGATGCACATTTTGAACCCGAAGGTTCAGCGCGCGTATGCTCTTTACTTGCTTGAATAGATTGCCCGGCGGAAGAACCGCCACAATCCTCAGCGCGCCTATTGGCGACGGACATATATAGCCTAGCACTCTCTGTTACGCGCGCAAGTGCGGAAAAAATAAAGCCGACCTATAAAGACACAACGAAGTTGTATCAGGGTCGGCGGGCAAGGGGTGTGCGTACTGAGATCAGTAGGTACGAAGAAAGGGCTGGTGAAGGAGCGAGGAAGAGGGGAAGGGTGGTGGGGCGGGAGGGGACTACCTAGATAACCTATGGCGCCAGGAAAGGTTACAGAGTAGAGTGGCCCGGCGCGCGGTATCATACACTCATGGCTGACATAGAGAAGCGGAAGATAAAACACATCGAACTCGCCTCGCTCCCGGAATCCCAGATGGGCGGGGACGCTTTTGCGCGCTACCGTCTTCCGTACCGCGCCCTCCCCGAAATCTCGCTTGGAAACGTGGATACCCGCACCGAGCTCCTCGGGAAGACTCTGAGCCAGCCCCTCATCATCGCCTCCATGACCGGCGGCTCCGAGCACGCCCGCCTCATCAACACCCGCCTCGCGCGCGCCGCGGAGAAGCACCAGGTCGCCCTCGGCGTCGGCTCCCAGCGCATCGCGCTCGAGAATCCGGAGGCGGAGGCCACCTTCAAGCTCGTGCGGGAACTCGCTCCCACCGCTGTCATCTTTGCCAACATGGGCGCGGTCCAACTCAATTACGGCCGCGCGGCCGAAGACTATCAGAGGGTGGTGGATATGATCCGGGCGGACGCCCTGTATCTCCACGTGAACGCGCTCCAGGAGGCGATCCAGACGGAGGGCGATACCGATTTCTCCGGGCTTTTGAAAAAAATAGAGGACCTCGTCCGGAAGATCTCCGTCCCGGTATTCGTGAAGGAAGTCGGGCACGGCCTCGACGCGGCGACCGCGCAGAAGCTCCTCGAGTGCGGCGTCGCCGGGCTCGATGTCGCCGGCACCGGCGGCACCTCCTGGGCGTGGATCGAAGCGCGCCGCGCGGAGAACGAGGATTTCGCGAAATGGTTCAAGGATATCGGCGCTCCGACCGACATGGCGCTCGCGGATATCGCGGCGCTCGGCTACGATGCGTCGCTCGTCGCGAGCGGCGGCATCCGCACGCCGATCCAGGCGCTCAAGGCGCGCCTCCTCGGCGCCGACTATTATTCCGCAGCCTCTCCCTTCCTCCAGGCGGCGCTCGAGAGCGACGAGAAGGTGGACGAGCTCATCGAGAATTGGCAGAAGGGCCTCGCCATCGGCCTCTTCTCCATGGGCGTCTCCACGTGGCAGGAAGCCAAGCCTTTGAAGCTGATCGAAGAGTAGCTTCTCTTTCGATATATAAAAAGCGCCTCCGGAGTGATCCGGAGGCGTTTGAGTTTGGGGGAGACCGACAGTTCAGCGCAGGCCTGGGGGAAGGTTGAACTTGTGCCGTTCTTCCGCCACCTTCACCGAAAGGACGGTGGTGGCGAAGTAGCCGCCGAGGTATCCGACGACTTCTCGGACATCGCTCTCCGGCGCCGAAGCGCCGGCGGTGACGCCGATCGTCTTCAGCTCCGGGGACCGGAGCATGTGCCAGGGGATATCGTGCGCCTTGGGCGTGAGTTCCGCCTGGCACCCGGCTTCTCGCGCCACTTCGACGAGCCGTTTCGAGTTCGACGAAGCCGGCGACCCCACCACGAAGATGATCTGAGCGCCCAGGCTCACCATCTTCTTCACGGCCTTCTGCCGATTGGTGGTGGCGTAGCAGATGTCCTCGGTGCGCGGCCCCCGGATGTTCGGGAACCTGCGTTTGAGGACGGCTTCGATCCGGCCCGCTTCGTCCACGGAGAGCGTGGTCTGCATGACATAGGCGAGCCTCTCCGTCTGGCGTGGCACGAACGTCTCGGCGCCGGCTTCGTCTTCGACGAGGTGGATGATCCCCTCGGGCAGCTGCCCGAGGGTGCCGATGACTTCCTGGTGGCCAGCGTGGCCGATCAGGGCGATCTCGAATCCTTGGTCGTGGAGATGGCGCACCTCGCCGTGGACCTTCACGACGAGCGGGCATGCCGCATCCACGTAGATGAGGTTGCGGTTCTCAGCGTCCTCGATCACCGACTTCGGCACGCCATGGGCGGAGAGCACCACGGGGCGATCTTTCGGGACTTCGGCGAGGTCTTCGACGAAGACGGCGCCTTCGGCTATCAGACCGCCGACGACCGTCTGGTTATGGACGATTGCATGGCGGACGTAGACGGGCGCTCCGTACTTGCGGAGCGCGGCGCGGACGATCTCGATGGCTCGCTCGACTCCCGCGCAAGAGCCGCGGGGCTCGGCGAGCAGCACGGTCAGCTCGGGCATCGTATGGCCTTTCTATGAGAGAGTGAAGGAGCAGGACTTGCGGACAACGCTATCATGCCGGAGCGCAATATCAAATGCGCGCAGCATCCGCTTACCCCTGAACTCGCGCGGAAAGGGAAAGTTTCAAAAGACGAACGGCCGGCGCCTGGGGGCGCCGGCCGGATTCATGCGGGAACAAGCACACGCTCGGAGAATCTGGCCAGAGCGGGGAGCACGAAGAGGGGGACGTGCGATGGGTTCTCGACGACGCACTCCCCGCGGGTCTCGTCGAGGAGCTCTCGGAGCTCCTTGTCGTCTGAGGTCGCGAAGATGACGCCCTTGAAATCCGTCCGCTCGCGGATCTTCCTCACGAACTCGAGGGTGCAGCCGTCCTGGGCGTAGCGGGGGAGCACGATGACGCGGAGGAATGAGCTGTACGGCACGAATCCGTGGAAGAATCCGTTGAAGGCCTTCTGCTCGCACACCATATCGTAGATGGAGAGCGCTCTCGCCCATGCCGTCAGGACCTCCTTGCTCTTGTCGATGAGGAGGATCTTCGGACGCGGTGTCGCAGTCATGGCGCGTTCCTCTCTGTTGCGCTGAAGGGGCAGGGTTTACCGAGTCTTAGCACGCGCGGCTCTATATGACAACGCCTACGGAAGGATCGAAGTGACAAAGAAAACCGGCCGGTACCCGAAGGTCCGGCCGGAGAGTCGAAAGCGCTAGCGGCGGCGCATCTCGAAGAGGAACGAAGCAAGGAAT
>DASPJT010000045.1:0-5886 GCA_035628455.1 Minisyncoccota bacterium | reverse complement strand
ATCGAGGCGGGTCTGCTGGGAGCCTACGTGGAAGGAGACGCCATGGGGCTCCAAGCCGAGATCCCGGGCCTTGATGAGGAGATCGCGCGCCATGCCGATCTCGCAGCCGAACTTGCGGGAGAGCGGCCAGTCCGCGCCCTCATTGCTCGTGAGTATCCGGCAGAATACCTGGGACTTAGGGGCGACCCGCGCGATCTTCTCGAGTTCCGCTTCGGAGTCGAAGGCGAACAGCCGGACGCCGCGCGCGTGGGCGTAGGCGATGTCGCGCTCCTTCTTGATGGTATTGCCGAAGGAGATCCGCTCAGGCTTCGCGCCGGAGCCGAGGACGAGGTCGATCTCGGCGGGGCTCGCTACGTCGAAAGAGGAGCCGAGCTCCGTGAGGAGCCGGACCACTTCAGGCGCCGGGTTTGCTTTGACGGCGTAAAAGACCTCCGCTTTCGGCAGGTGAGTGCGGAGAGAGGCGTAATTCGAGGCGATGACGTCGAGGTCGACGACCAGGAAGGGCGTCTGCGGCTCTTGTTCCTTGATGAACTCGGCTACTTTGCCGGCCGCGGCTACGGGAGCGCGGCGCTTCAGGGTTCTTTTCGGCTGACGGGTCTTTCGAACGCTTCGTATCCAAGGGTACTCGGCGACAGCCGCCGCGTACGCCTTCCGTGGGGGGTGATCCATTTCCTCTTAGAAGAATTTCCTCCGCTCGTCGTGCCCGCGGATGTCCCGGTGCCTGCTGTTTGAAGGAGGTTAAAAACGGGTAACGCCGCTAATCATACAATCCCTGCCCCGGGGCACAAGAGGTGGATAAGTTCGAGGACGGAAAAAACGAATTGTCACCCCTCTCCCTTTCTGCTATATTCGCTCGGTAACGCGCTTGTAGTTCAGTGGTAGAACGCTGACCTGATAAGTCAGAGGTCGTAGGTTCGATTCCTACCTGGCGCACCATGAAAGACGGAGAAAAGCACTTCGAGGGGAAAGTATCGTGCAAGGGAGTTATCGTCTCTCCCCAGGGCAGAGTCGTAGTGTGCCGGAACGCGCACGATCAGGATTTCTGGGACCTCCCCGGGGGAGTCTTGAATACGGGCGAGACTTTAGAAGAAGGGCTCGTGCGAGAGATCCGCGAAGAGATCGGCGTGGAACCTACCATCGGTAAGATCCTGGGGGCGTGGACTTTCACCAAAAGGAACAGCGGCAAGCAGACCGTGGCCATCGCTTTTCTGGGCGCCCTGGAGGAGACCGCTAGGTTTTCCTTCGACGACGGCGAGATCGCCGAAGTCCGTTGGATAGGGAAGGAGGATTTGAAAGAGATCAGGCTTTTCCCGGAATACCACCGGATCCTGGAGGATTTTTTCGCTCAATAAGCCGTGCTAGGATAGCTTTATGAACAGAACCGCTAAATGGGTATGGGGGGCTATCGGCGTCCTCATCATCGGAGGGCTCCTCGCCTGGTACGTCATCGACGCCCGGACGCCGGGAGAATACGATGAGCTCGCTCTCTGCCTCGCGGAGAAGGACGTGACCTTCTACGGCGCCTTCTGGTGCCAGCACTGCGCGAAGCAGAAGCAGCTCTTCGGCCGCAAATCAGCCAAGCTCCTGCCGTACGTGGAGTGCTCCACGCCGGACAGCAAGGGCCAGCTCCAGGTCTGCAAGGACGCGGGCATCATGGGTTATCCCACCTGGCAGTTCGCGGACGGCACGCGGGATGCGCGGGTGCTCACCCCCGCGATCCTCGCGGAGAAGACTGGCTGCGCTCTGCCCGCTTCGAACTGAAGCCTATGACAGAGAACGCGGCGCTCATCACCACTCTCCTCTCTCTCGCTACTCTCGTTGCGGACGTCCTCCTGATCGCGGTCCTTGGAGGCATGCTCCTCGGGAAGTATCCGCAAGACTATCTTCCTGCCCCTCTCGTCCGTCCCGTGCTCCTCTCTGGCGCGCTCATCGCTTCCGCGGCTATCGCGCTCAGCCTCTGGTATTCCGAGATCGTCGGCTTCGAGCCCTGTACGCTCTGCTGGTGGCAGCGCATCTTCATCTATCCGCAAGCCGTCCTCTTCTTCATCGCCTGGCGGCGCGCTGATTACGGGGTGTGGCGCTACACACTGCCGCTCTCGGTCTTCGGCCTCTTCTTCGCCGGAGCGCATTGGCTACTGCAGACTTTCGACGTCTCTCTGCTACCCTGTGCTGCGGACGGGCCCGATTGCTCCAAGATCTATTTCCAGGAGTTCGGCTACGTGACCTTCCCGGTGATGGCGATCACGACGCTCCTGATGCTCCTTGCCGTGTCTCTGGTAGCGCGCAGGGAAGAGCGCCGCGGCTAGTCCTGAGCCTAGCTTTCCGCTAGTATGGGCGGGTCAGAGTTGTGCATTTAGTGGGCGAGTGGCGAAATTGGTAGACGCGCTACGTTCAGGTCGTAGTTCCCGCAAGGGATTGGGAGTTCGAGTCTCCCCTCGCCCACTAAGTGCATAAATCTATCTCGCGAGGGTTGCATGAGCAGATATGGATACTTCTACCAAGAAGAATGAAAAGTCTTACGACGAGCATGCCACAGAATGGCATGTCGCGATGGCTGCTAACTTCGGCCACATATATCTGGAGAAACCCGCAATGGTTCGTCTGTTGCCAGACTTGAAGGATAAGGATGTCCTCTGCATCGGCGTCGGGTCAGGCGAGGAGCTAGAAGAAATACTGGAGCGAGATCCTCGAAAAGTCGTAGCTATCGACATATCCGGCAAGCTCTTGGAAATCGCACAATCTCGATTTCCGCAGGTGGAATTTCTGAAGAGGGATATGGTGCAGACGGGCTTCCCGGCCGAAAGTTTTGACTATGTATATTCGAGCCTGACTTTTCACTATGCGAGAGATTGGGATGCTCTTCTCTCAGAAGTTAGCAGGATCTTGCGGAAGGGCGGAAGACTTCTCTTTTCGACGCATCACCCAGTCTATTGGGGCACGAAAAATTCCACTGGAATTTCTTATACTAATCAGCGCGAAGTTACGCTTACGGAGCATGCTGCGATGCTGCCGGGAGGGGTTGAGATAACTTATTACAATCATGCAAGTGAAGAGTCTATTCACGAGGCATTAAGACATGCCGAATTTGAGATACAAGAAGTATTTTGTCCTAAAGTCCAGGATGCCCCCTTGCACGATTTCACTCTCGAAGAGCGGGAGAGATATGCAGAGTTGAGATCGAAGAACGAACGATCGCCATTGTTTCTAGTGATCAGCGCGGTAAAAAATCAATGAAAGGGTTTGGGTGTAGTTAAACAAAAAACGGGCGCATCTCTGCGTCCGCCGCCCGGGGCAAGGGTCCGAATGACCCATGCCCCCGATGTTGTGAGACCCTATTCCTTAGGGCCTCGGACTATTCCTCCGCCTTCGATGAGAGGTTCAGGAATCGGAGCGTTCGGTGAGTTCCGAGGCTTCGGAGTCTCTGCCTCTTGCTGGCGTTGCCCCTCCGCGTCTTCACTCGACTGATACGGACGAGGCATACGAGGAATCTTGCTAGTCATTCACTTTCTCCCCAGGTTTACGACCTCCAGAGATATCCCCGAAGGGATAGCCATCCTGATCTCCAAAGGAAAGAACAGGAAAGCAAACCTCACCATAACCCCGAAGCTGGCGGAGAGTCAACCGCATGGGTATAGTATCTTTCATGCCAGAACGGGATTACAAATCCTTCTTCAAAGGGAAGCGCATCACCGTGATGGGGCTCGGGCTCCTCGGCCGCGGGGCGGGGGATGCCGAATTCCTGGCGAAGTGCGGGGCCATCCTCACGGTGACCGACCTCAAGAGCGAGAAGGAGCTCCGGCCTTCACTCGCCAAGCTCAAGAAATACAAGGGCATCCGCTACGTGCTCGGGAAGCACGATCTCGCGGATTTCCACGATGTCGATCTCATCCTGAAGAACGCCGGGGTGCCGCTCCATTCTCCCTACATCGCGGAGGCGCACGCTCAGGGCATACCGGTCGCCATGAGCGCCTCGCTCTTCGCCCGCTTTTCTCCGGGTCCGATCGTCGGCGTCACCGGGACGCGCGGCAAGTCCACCATCACCCACCTCATCTACGAGATGCTCCGCGCCGCCGGCAGGAAAGTGCATCTCGGCGGGAACGTCCGTGGCGTCTCTACCTTAGGCCTTCTTCCGAAGGTGAAGCCAGGAGACATCACCGTCCTTGAGCTCGATTCCTGGCAGCTCCAGGGCTTCGGCGAAGCGAAGATCTCCCCGCCGGTCGCCGTCTTCAGCAATCTGCTCGACGATCACCGCAACTACTACAAGAGCGACCCGGAGCAATATTTCAAAGACAAAGCGCAGATCTTCCTGCACCAGGACAAGAGCGGGGTGCTAGTGGCCGGACGGGAGATCGCGAAGAAGATCCGCGCCATCGCCAAGGAGCACGGCTGGAAAGGGAAGCTCCTCCTGCCGAAAGACCTGCCACCCGCCTTCACCCTCGGCGTTCCTGGCGAGCACAACCGCGAGAACGCCGCGCTCGCGGTCGAAGCCGCACGGGTCCTCGGCGTTTCCGAACCCGTGATTCGCGAGACGCTCGCGAATTTCATCGGCCTTCCCGGCCGCCTCGAGTTCGTGCGCGAACTCCGCGGGGTCAAGATCTACAACGATACGAACGCGACCACGCCGGACGCGACCCGGGCGGCGCTCGCCGCGCTCGCGCCCGTGAAGCCCATCCTCATCATGGGCGGCGCAGACAAGGAGCTCGATATGAAGAAGCTCCTTGCGGTGCTGCCGAAGCATACGAAGAAGATAGTCCTCCTCCCGGGCACGGGGACAGACAAGCTCGCGTTTCCCCCTTCTCTCGGAAGAAAGACTGTGCGGGTGACCAATCTCGCCGGAGCCATCCGGGAAGCGCTCGATGGGGCAGAGAAGGGCGATGTCATCCTCTTCAGTCCTGCGTTCGCCTCCTTCGGCATGTTCCAGAACGAGTATGACCGCGGCGAGCGGTTCCTCCGGCTGGTGAGAGCCTTGAAATAAGCATATGCAAGAATCCTTGAAACAGGCGAAGCGCGTGCATATCGTCGGCGTCGGCGGGATCGGCATCTCTGCGCTCGCGCGGCTCCTGCGCCACCAGGGCAAGGAAGTCTCTGGGTGCGATCGCACTGCCTCCGAACTCGGAGAAGCTCTCGCTCGCGAAGGGATCAGCGTCTCGCTGGGACACGCGGCGGAACATGTTTCGCCGGATATCGACCTTCTCATCTACAGCGATGCCATACCGTCTGGAAATCCTGAGAGGCTAAGGGCAGAAGAGCTCGGTATTCCTACGCTCTCCTATTTTGAAGCTCTCGGAGAGGCGACGGAGGGCTACGACCTTATCGCGGTTGCGGGCACTCACGGTAAGACGACGACCACGGCGCTCCTTGCAGACATCCTGGAGGAGGCTAAGCTCGATCCGACCGTCGTGGTGGGGTCTCTTCGCACCAAGACGGGGACGAACTTCCGTCCTGGTGAGAGCCGCTATTTCCTGGTCGAAGCGGATGAGTACATGCGGCATTTCCTCCACCTCTCTCCAAGGGTTTTGGTCATCACGAACATCGACCGCGATCACCTCGACTACTACAAGGACCTTGCGGACATTCAGAGCGCCTTCCGCGCCCTTGCGGAGAAGGTTCCGGCTGATGGCTACATCGTGGCGAGCGCCGCTGACCCGCACATCCTCCCTGTGCTCGGGAACGTGAAGGCGACCGTCGTCGACTACACCATGGCGGGGGAAGTCCCTGCGCTCAAATTCCCCGGGAAGCACAACCGGGCGAACGCGCGGGCGGCGCTCGCCGCCGCGCGGGTCCTCGGTGTCGCGGACGACGTCGCCCTTCCCGCGCTCGCCTCTTTCGAAGGCACCGCGCGGCGCTTCGAATTCAAGGGGGAGACCAAGGCCGGGACATTCGTCT
>DASPJT010000044.1:0-6553 GCA_035628455.1 Minisyncoccota bacterium | reverse complement strand
AATGCTTGTGTCATAACTAAGTTTGTTAGCTTAAGGGCCGATAATGCTTGCGACCTGTAGATGGTGACGGGCGGTCAGAGGCACTCTTACCTACTCCTTAAGTGCGTCCGAGCGCCCTTCTATTTAAGGTAAGAAAGGCTGTGGCGAGGCGTCTTCGGCAGGAGATGTCCGAGGGTATCGACTCTCATTCCGCCCTTGTACTCTCGTCCCGCAGTCTTACCGGTTAATCCTTACGCTTATGAAGAAGAATCCCTTTGCTTTTCTCGGCCTCTCGCTCGCGGCGCTCCTCGCGTTCGCTCCCTTCGGCGCTGAGGCTATCACCTATGACATCGGCACGAATGCCGCTACGAAGGCGCAGACCGGCGTCTCCGTAACCGGCACCGGTGTCAACACCAACACGAATGTAAATGCCACCGTGAATGCCGGCGTCTCCGGCTCTGGGAGCGCGAGCACTAGTCCAGGCTCCGCTTCCGGCAGCGGCAACGTTACTGGCTCTGTCAATGGCTCTGTTTCCGGCTCTGGTACGAACGGCAGCGCTAGCGGCCCTGATGGCGCCTCTGTTAACGGCTCTGGCAATATCAGCGTGTCTCCCTCTGTTTCCGGCTCGATCACGCCGATCGCCATCGATCGCGCGGATGTCGACGGCGAAGCAAGCGTCACTGGTTCCGCCGCAGTCTCTGCTTCTCCCTCAGTCTCGTCTCCCGCGGCCGTCCGCACCCAGGCGGACCTGAGCGCCTACGCGAGCTCCGCAGTGCGCGCGGATAAGAATATCGACGGCGTCGTCCTCTCCGATTCCGGAGTGATGGTGCGCTACCTGCAGCCCGCCAAGCTCTTCGGCTTCATCCCGGTCACCGTCACGGTCACCGCGGAGGTGGATGCGGAAGGAGAGGTCTCCGTCAAATATCCCTGGTACCGCTTCCTCGTCACGGTAGGGGATAAGGAGGCGCTCGAAGCCGCCATTCAGGCGCGCGTAGACAGCGTCCTCGCCGCGCACGCTTCAGAGACGGCGCAGCTCGCCGCTTCCGCCGCCGGCAGCGGTCTCACGGATGAAGTGACTGCCACTTCCTCGGTGATGCTCGATACGCAGGTCAAGGCTGAAGTCCTCGCCGAAGTGCGCGAGGCCCTCGAAGCCTCCCTCGCAGCCAATGCCGCTCTCTCGGCAGGGGCTTCCGCGGACGCTCGGTAATCCTTAAAAATGAATAGCCAGAACCTCCGGCTGCTCGCGCAGCCGGAGGTTCATGGGGTAAGGAAAATGGCTCTATTCCGTCATAACCACTGGCCGATACATTACCCGTTCCTTCTTAATCCAGAACTTCACCTATGAAAATCTTCAATCATTCTTCCCGCTATCTCGTTGCCGCGGCTCTCGCCGCTACCCTCGTACTCGCGCCCTTCGCCTACGCAGAGGATGACGATCGCAAGGGTAACAACGGGAACAAGTCCAAGGAAAAAAGCTCCCTCGAGCAGCGCCTCGCGAACATCACCAACAAGATCTTCGCGAAGGATGATGACAAGAGGGACGCCGTGAAGGCGGAAAACGCATTCGAAGTGCGTATGGCGCATAACGGCGACGTCACCGTCCGCGGGGCTAAGGTCACCGCGATCGGGAACGGCAGCCTCACCGCCGTCTCCACCTGGGGGAATATCTCCCTCACCTGGACCGTCCTCACCGACAGTTCGACCAAGTTCGTGACCAAGGGCGACAAGAATTCTACGCTCTCGGGCATCAAGGTCGGCGACTCCGTGAGTTTCTCCGGCAAGCTCGCTTCGACCGGCACGGCCTTCTCAGTCAACGCCAAGGTCATCAAGAACTGGTCTCTCTCCGCACCTGTCGCCCCGGTACGCCATGTGTTCGAAGGGAAGCTCCAGTCGGTCGCGACTACCACGCTCCCTTCCTCCCTGTCGCTCATGATAGGCAGCAAGGTCTACATGGTCCTCGTCCCGGCGAACACCCCCATCCTGAACGCCCTCTGGGGCACCACCACGCTTAGCCGGTTCTCCGCAGGGGATACGGTACGCGTCTTCGGCTCCCTCCAGGCGGGCAGCGACAGCGTCATCGATGCCTTCGTCGTCCGCAACGCGTCTCAGAGATAGCTCTTTCTAGGGCCTTTCTAGGGCCCCGCGCCGCCCCCACCCTTAGGGTAGGGGGCGGTTGCGCGTTAGCCCAAAAAGGTACAATGTGGGGAGGCATGAGTAAGAAAGAGGAGGGTACTCCGTCTCAGCCACCGAGGGATACCGAGCAGGCCTTCTGCGAGGCCTTTGAACTGTACTCGGACGAGCTTCTCCGGCATGCGCATCTGCGCATATCCGACCGCGATCGAGCGCTCGAACTGACCCAAGAATGCTTCCTCAGGGCCTGGCAGTACGTCAGCCGCGGGGAAGAGATTCGGGAACTCAGGCCCTTCCTCTACCGGACTCTCCGGCACCTCATCATCGACGAATACCGCAAATCAAAATCCTATTCCCTCGAAGGAATGGTCGATGAGGAAGAGGGAGAGAGCGTCGAATCGCTCCTGCCGCCAGAAGAATCGAATACCCTCGAGGCCGCGATGGAGCGCTTTGACGCCAGCCGCGCCCTCGAACTCCTGGATAAATTACCTGATTCATACCGAGAAGTCCTCAGCTTGCGCTATATCGAAGGACTCTCACCCAAAGAAATCGCCGTGATACTAGAAGAAAGCGAGAATGTCGTCTCCGTGCGCATCTACCGCAGCCTCAAGAAGCTGCGCGTCCTGTTCGATGCACCCTGACATACCAGATACTCCGCAACTATGAACGAATTTTTCACTACACTAGCTAAAGAAGGAAAGAAGGGCGGACTCACCGCCTCCGAGAAGAGCGCCATGTTCGCTCGCCTCGAGGCGCACATGAAGGCGCACCCCCGCGTCAAGGCGCCTTCCCCCTATCTCACACAGAGTCCCTATGCCTTCCTCCTCTCCCGCACGGTCCTCGTGCCCTTCCTCTTCATGCTCCTCGTCATAGGCGGCGCCTCCGCCTATGCCGCCGAGGGCGCGCTCCCCGGAGACCTCCTCTACCCGATCAAGGTGAGCGTGACCGAGCCTGTGCGCGAGGTCCTCGCCTTCTCCGCCGAAGCCAAGGCTGCCTGGCACGCGGAAGCCGTGGGGCGCCGCCTCCGCGAGGCCGAGACGCTCGCGCTCCGCGGAGAACTCTCCGCCGCTAGGAGCGCCGAGATCGAAGCCGAATTCGATCGCCATATCTCCATGGTGGAGACTTTCCTCGGCGCCGTGGAGTCGAACAGCCCGCTCAAGGCCGCGGAGATCTCCGCCCGCTTCGCCGGCTCCCTCGCCGCCTACGGCTCTGATCTCCTCCGCGCCGGCCTCAAGAGCGTGGATATCGCCTCCCGCAAGGAGACCGATTCTCTCGCCGAGCACGTGAAGACCAAGAAGGCCGAGCTCGTCTCTCCGGAGCGCGCTAAGGCCGCCAATCCCGCGCGCACCAAGTTCAAGCCTTCGAGCTCGCGTCCTTCTTCGCCCGCAGAAGCCACCGTGCCCGCGGAAGTGACGCTCTCTGCGAGAGCTGCCATAAGCCAGATCGAGAGCCTGAACGAGCTCAAGCAGGAGGTCGCCTCGGCGCTCTCCCGCGTGGAGCTCCAGTACGATGACCTCCGGCCCCGCCTCGGGACGGACGCGAGCCGCGAGATCGAGATGCGCGTCGCCGACGTGCGCGATCTCCTCTCCGCAGTGGATGATTCCGACGAGAAGAAGAAAGCCGCCTCTCTCGAGCGCATCCGCCTCGCCCTGAAGCACGCCGCCGGCCTCGAGGCCTTCCTCAAGGAGCACAAGAAAGACATGACTGCTTCTTCCACGCCTTCGAACTTCGGCGCCGAACCTCCCAAGTCCGAGAAGCCGCCAGTAGAGGTAGCGCCTCCGGCAGTCGTCCCGGTGCCGAGCGTCCCTGTCCCGAGCCCTAGTTTTTAACACTCTCTCCTCCGTAGCGGAAAGAAGCGATGGTACAATACAGCCATCGCTTCTTTCTTTTTGTCCGTTCAATGAAAACCGTCCGCATCGGCATCAACGGGTTCGGCCGCATCGGGAGAGCCTTCTTCCGCGCGGCCCATTGGCATCCGGGGCTCCAGGTCGTCGCCATAAACGACCTCGCCGATACGGAGAGCCTGGCGTACCTCCTCAGCCGCGATTCCGTGTACGGCAAGAGCCCTTTCCCCGTAGCCTCGGAGCCGGGTTCTCTCATCGTGGCCGGCCGGCGCATCCCCGTATCGAAGGAGCGCGATCCCGCACTCATCTCCTGGAAGAATGCTGAAGCAGACGTAGTCCTCGAATCAACCGGCGTATTCGAGAAATATGCGGACGCGAGGAAGCATCTCCAGACAGGCGCCAAGCGCGTGATCATCACCGCTCCTGCGAAGGACGAGCCGCCCGCGGATTTGAAAGCAGGCACGGTGCTTGTGGGCGTGAACGAGGAGAAGTTCGCGACCTGCGAAGTCACCTCGAATGGCTCCTGCACCACGAACGCGGGGAGTCCGCTCCTCGCCATCCTCCATGAATCGCTCGGGGTAGAGAAAGCTCTCCTCAATACGGTGCATGCGTATACCGCGACCCAGAGCCTGGTGGATTCTCCGGCAAAAGGGGATTTCCGCCGCGGCCGCGCGGGGGCGCACAACATCGTGCCGTCTTCCACGGGCGCGGCGATCGCCGTCACCAAGGCGCTCTCGGGCCTCGCGGGGAAGTTCGACGGCATCGCCATTAGGGTCCCCGTTATCTCCGGCTCCCTCGTAGACATCACTTTCGTGGCGAAGCGCGATACCACGGCGGAGGAGGTGAACGGCATCCTCTCCGCCGCCGCCAAGGAGCCGCGCTGGCAGAAGACCTTCTCCGTGACGCACGAGCCGCTCGTCTCCTCCGACATCGTGGGGATGCCTTACGCGGCGATTGCGGATCTAGAATTCACTCGCGTGGTGGGCGGCAATCTGGTCAAAGTGCTGGCCTGGTATGATAACGAGATGGGGTATGCCCATACCTTAATCGAGCACGTAAAGAAGCTTTCCCAGAACCTCTAGCCTCGCGTCTTTTATGACTATATATCTCTCCTCCGACCACGCGGGCTTCGCGCTCAAGAATCATCTGGTCGAATACCTAAACGGCCTCGGCTACACCGCCGTAGACAAGGGGCCGTATAGCGAAGATCCGACGGATGACTATCCCGACATGGTGCGGCTCGTCACCGAAGAAGTGCTCAAAGAGCCGCATTCCGTGAAGGGCATCGTGCTCGGCGGCTCGGGGCAGGGGGAAGCGATCGCGGCGAACCGCATGAACGGGATCCGCGCCGCCGTCTATTACGGCGGCGCTCTCGACGTCATTCGTCTTTCCCGCGAACACAACGACGCCAACATTCTCTCTCTCGGCGCGCGGCTTATCTCCGAGAGCGAGGCGGAAGAAGCCGTGAAGGTCTGGCTCGAGACCCCCTTTTCCAAGGAAGAGCGGCACGCGCGCCGCATCGCTAAGCTCGATTCACACTAATGGAAGTCATCCCTGCCGTCTTGCCGCAGAGCTTTGCCGATCTCACCGAGCGGGTGGAGCGCATCGCGCCCTACGTGGATTCCGTGCAGGTGGACGTGCTCGACGGCCGCTTCGTCCCAGGCGTGCGCTCCTGGCCGTATCTCGGGCGCGGAGACGAGGAGTTCTCTCTCCTCGAGACGGAGGACATCGGGCTTCCTCAATGGGACAAGGTGAACTACGAGGCCGATCTCATGGTGCTCGAGCCGGAGCGCCATGCGGAAGAGTGGGTGCGCGCCGGCGCGAGCCGCATCGTGGCGCACCTTGAGAGCATGGGAAATCCTGCGAGCTTCATCCGCTGGTTCCGGGAGACCTATGGGAATCCACAGGAGAGCCTGGTCTCGGTCGAGCTCGGCTTCGCCCTTGGGAACGACACGTCGCTTGAACAGCTCCAGCCTTTCATATCGGAGATAGACTTCGTCCAGCTCATGGGCATCGCGCGGATCGGCTTCCAGGGCGAGCCGTTCGATGAGCGGGTGCTCGGGCGCATCAGCGAGCTCCGGAACGCTTATTCCGATCTCATAATCAGCATCGATGGGGGAGTGAATAGGGAAACGGCGCCGCTTCTCGCGGAGCGCGGCGCGAATCGCCTCGTCTCCGGCTCCTTCCTCTTCGCGAACCCGCATCCGGGAGCGGCGGTGGATTTTCTTGCGAATCTATAACCATGGAGCATTTAGATGATCAGACAGTAAAGAATCTCGAGCGGCAGGCGAATGCTATCCGTCGCTCCATCATCGAGATGCTCGTCGCGGCAGGCTCGGGGCATACCGCCGGACCTCTAGGCATGGCGGACATCTTCACCGCCCTCTATTTCCATACCCTCCGGCATAATCCCAAGGATCCGCTGTGGGAAGACCGCGACCGCCTGGTGCTCTCGAACGGCCATATCTGCCCGGTGCTCTATGCCACCATGGCGCATGCCGGGTATTTCCCCGTGGAAAAACTGAAGACCCTGCGCTCCTTCGGCTCTCCGCTCCAGGGGCACCCGCACCGCGAATGGCTCCCGGGGATAGAGACGAGTT
>DASPJT010000043.1:0-14153 GCA_035628455.1 Minisyncoccota bacterium | reverse complement strand
ACGATACGAGCTCCTCATCCTTGAACCAGTGCTTGATCTCGAGCGCCGCTTCTTCCGGAGAGCCGGAAGCGTGCACGAGATTCCGGATCGCGCGGCCGTCGGTGTCGGACATCTGATACGAGTCGAGCACGTAGTCGCCGCGGATGCTGCCGACGTCCGACGAGAGCGGCTCGGTGCCGCCGGTCACCTTGCGGACGATCTTCACCGCATGCGCGCCCTGCCAGACCATGGCGATCACGGGGCCGGAGGTCATGTACTTCTTGAGGTTCTCCAGGATGATCGCAGTAATCGCGAGCGGATCCGTCTGCGGCGGCGTAAGCCCCTTGTCGAGGTAGCCCTTGATGGTCTTCTCGCCAGTGACCCGACGCCAGTTCGGATCGAGGGTGTAGTGCGCCTCCACGTGCGCCGGATCGGTCACGAGCATCTTCATGGCGACGAGCTTGAGGCCGAGGCGCTCGTAGCGCTGGATGATCTCGCCGACGAGAGTGCGCTGCAGGCCGTCGGGCTTGATGATGACTAGGGTGCGTTCGTCTTTGTGGTGAGCCATAAAATATGTCAGGTAAGGCCTCTACCCTACACCATTCCCCGCGGTAAATCTAGGGTTCTACCTGGCGTAGCGCGATCTGATCTCCGCCTCCACGTCCTCGCGGTCGCGGCCGTACTTGAGATAGGAGAGCTCGCGCAGAGGCTCCACCTTGTCCGCGTCACCCTTGAAGGGCGGAGCAGTCTCGATATTGAAAGGCTTCTCCGGCTTCCCATTCACCAGCATCCGGAGATAGGCGTTGTAGTTGTCCTGATTGGCGATATCGTGCGCGGCGAAAGTCGGAGAGAACTGCTTCTCCAGGAATTCCGCGTCCGGCGCGCCCACGCGGAAGGCCGCGAGCGAACCGACGTTCCCGAAGACGGCGTTCTTGATCCCCTCCTCGAGCTGCTCGATGTACTGGTGGGCGATGGTGAGGGAGAGCTTGTACTTGCGGGCTTCGCTGAGGATCGTGGAGATGGAATCGGTGGTGATGTTCTGGAACTCGTCGATGTAGAGATAGAAGGGCGGCAGATCCTTGCCGAAGGAATCCACGCGGGAGAGCGCGGCCATGAGGAGCTTGCCTACGAGCACGAGCCCGACGAGGTGAGAGTTGATGTCCCCGAGGCGGCCCTTGGAGAGGTTCACCAGGAAGATCTTCTTCTCGTCCATCATCTCCCGGAAATTGAAGGCGGACTTCTGCTGGGCGATGACCGGGCGCATGATCTCGTTCGTCATGAACACGTCGAACTTGTTGGTCACGTAGGGCACGAAGTTCGCGAGGGACTGCTCGCCGGTGGTGCGCTCCGCGTTCTCCCAGAACTGGGTGATGATGGGGTTCTGGCAGTGGGAGAGCTTCAGCGCGCGGAACTCCGGGTCCGCGAGCACCCGCCCGATCTCGAGGAGCGTGCTGCCCGATTCCGGATGCTCCATCACGAGGAGCGCGCTGCTCCTAAAATACTGCTCGAAGGCGGGGCCGCCCGCCACTTTCATATCGAAGAGCTTGTTGAATATGGAAAGGAGCTCGTTCACCACGAAGGTCTTCTGCTCCGGGAAGCGCTCGTCGTACTCGAGCATGTTGAGCCCCATCGGCCGCGCGGTATACGAAGGATCGAAGTAGATGACATCCTCGTAACGCTCCGGCGGTATTGCCGCGAGCACGTCCACGAGATCCGACCCGTGCGGGTCGATCATGCAGACGCCGTCCCCGTTGCGGATATCCTGGATGATCATGTTCTTGAGGAGCACGGACTTACCGGTACCGGTTTGTCCGATCGCATAGAAGTGCCGGAGGCGATCCTCTCTCCCGAGAACCACGGTGGTGTCAGTCGCCCGGTGGCGGTTCACCCCGAGGGTGATGCCGGAAGGAGCGAACGACGTGGGGGCGGGTGCGGTCGCTGTACGCGACTGCTTCAAGTCGGGCGCAGACTTGATACCGGTCGGCGGGAAGTGGAAGAGGGTGGCGAGCTCCTTGAGGGAGAGCGGCAAAGAGGAGCGCTCGCGCCGGGTGCGGAAAGAGAAATCGCGCACGGCGCTCGCGAGCTCCCCTCCCTTGAGGCGCTCGAAGCGGAGCTTGTTGCCGGAAGTATCCTCGAACTGATGGAAGGAGCTCTCGAGCTCGGTGAGGAGGGACTCCGCACGCTCTTTCTCTCCGGCGGAAACCACTAGGCGGATATTCGCGGAGACGATGGGGCTGCCGATCTTGCGCTTGATCGCCTCCATCGCAGCGCGCTCCTTCTCCCCCATCTCGAGCGGCTTGTCCTCCTTCTTCTTCGGCTTCACGAAGAAGCCCTTGAGGCCAAGGCTTACGTCCTTGGCGATCTCACCCGCGAAGCTCTCGCGCACGTCGAGCGTCTCCTTGAGGGGCTTGCCTTTGCCGAGCTCCTGGAGGGCGTCCCGGTATTTCTTAAGGTAGTCCGCCCGCGGAGAGCCGATGATGAACTGCGCCGCCGCGCCCTCCCCCTGTGCGGCGATCTTGGAGAAGGAGTTCAGGAGGACGTTGAGGGGGTCGTAATCGAACTGATCGTATATCTTAAGCGGGAGTATGGCAGGGTTTGCAAAGGAAGCTTCGGAAAAGGCCACGACGGAAGGCTCGCTGAAAATGTTGTAGTCGTTCGGCTGCTCGGAGAGCTTGCCGCCGGGGAAGATGGAGAGGAACTGCTTCTCGAAAAGCGAAGCGCGCTCTCGCGGCACTGCTGCGTACACCACGATATCGCTCGCCTCGTTCCGCACAGCAACCTCGAGCGCGAACCAGTTATGGTCCTTGTCCGCGGTCACGGTGGTCATGCCCGCGTAGAACTGCTCCATGGAGGAGAGGAGCTCCTTGAGGGGGCGCTCCTTCCCCTCTCCTGCCGGCGCCTCGGGAAGGGAGACTTCGTAGAGCACCATCTGGAGCGCCTGGAAGAGCGTGCTCCCCGGAGAGGCCTGCGCGAGCGGCAGTCCTTTCTTGACGTACTGCACCAGGAAGCGGTGGAAATCGTCCTCGAGGAGGGGGTTCCGTGCCCGCTCCACGATGCGGAGCGCGTTCAGGAGGCCTTTCTCCTGGAGGACGCTGATGAGCCCTTCGATCTGGGCGTCGGTGCCCTTGGGAGCGAGGTCGAGGACGATCGCCTCCGTCTCGGAGGGCGAGAGCCTCCGCTCGGGGACGAGGACCTCTTCCGGAGAATTCTTGCCATACGCGGAGAGCTCGCTCTTGATGAGCGCTTCGCGTTCGGGCGCGCGGGAACGCGACAGAGATTCTTTCTCCGCCACCTGCGCGCGCAGATAGCGCACTTCTTCTTCAAGCGAAGAGAACTTAGGAGAGCCCTGTTCCATTCATCGTATTATACGCGCAAAAAGCCGCCCCCGGGCGGCTTTTACCCACACAAGAGCGCTAAGCGAGGGTGAGTATCTCGGGGTCTCCGTCAGTTATCAAAACGCTGTGCTCGAAATGCGCGCTCTTCTTGCCGTCCCGCGTACGGTAGGTATACCCATCCTTCTGATCCAGGGTGACCTGTATCGAGCCCGCGTTCACGATGGGCTCGAGCGCAAGCACCATGCCGGGGACCAGGGCTGTGCCTCCCCCCTTGATGCAATAGTTCGGGATGTACGGCTCCTCATGCACGGCATGCCCGACGGCGTGCCCACCGAGGTCTTCCACCAAGCCGAAGCCGCTCTTCTTGACCACCTTCTCGATGGCGCAGCCGATGTCATTGATTCTCTTCCCCGGGCGGCAGACTTCGATCGCGGCGGAAAGAGCGCTCCGCGTAACGTCGAGGAGGCGCTTGGTCTCCGCCGGAATCTCGCCTACCGGCACCGTCACCGCCATGTCTATGAAAAGGCCTTTGTACTTGATGACGGTGTCGAGCCCGATGACATCGCCTTCCTGGAGGATCTTGTCCTTGCTCGGGATGCCGTGCACCACTTCATTATTCACCGAGGTGCAGAGCGTCGCCGGATACGGGCGGTCGGCGCCGTCCGGCTGGTAGCCGATGAGAGCGGGCTCCGCGCCCCTCTCGCGCATGAGCCGCTCGGCGAGAGCGTCGAGTTCGAGCGTAGAGACGCCCGGGCGGCAGACAGAGGATACCTCCGCGACCACGCCAGCGAGGATCTTCCCTGCCTCGCGGAGGGTGTCTATTTCTTGCGGAGACTTAACGAGAGCCATGGAGTCTGTCTTCGACGGCGGCGACGATATCCTGGTGGACCTTCTCGATGGGCTGCTCCCCATTTATATCCACAAAGCGGTATTTCGAATTGGTGCGGAAGAATTCCATGGCAGGAATCGTCTCTTTCTCAAACCACGCGAGCCGGCGCGCGATAGCCTCCTCCGTGTCGTCGGCGCGGCCGCGCGCGAGCATCCGCGTACGCGACCAGTCGGTAGAAACATCGAGATGGACGATGAAGGGTGCCTCGCGGCCGTAGAAATCGAAAGCGACGTCGAGCGTCTCGCATTCGCGCCGGCGGCGCCCCGGACCATCCACGATCAGATGCTCCCCCTCCTTCAGGTTGTTCACCAAGAGCCCCGTCCACACCCAGATAGAGAGGAATTCCGGCTGGAGTTCCCCCTTGTTGTTGAGCTCCCGCGACAAGCGACTCGAGTAGGTAGTACCTTCGAAATACTTCCTCAGCTCGGAGCCGCCTTCGAGCGTGTAGACGTTCCGGCCGTCGAGCTTCTGCAGATACTCCGAGAGAAGGCGCGCTTGCGTACCCTTGCCGCATCCGGAGCGGCCGACGAAGAGGAAGGTGAGAGGAGTCATGCCTCCTAATACTCCCGCATGGACACCTGAGCGTCAATCTTCCGGATGAGATCGAGCACCACGGAGACGACGATGAGGAGCGCGGTGCCGCCGATGGCGAGCGCCTGGACGCCGGTGAGCCCCTGCATGATGAGCGGGAGCACAGCGATCACGCCGAGGAAGAGCGCGCCGACGAAGGTGATGCGTACGAGGATCTTGGAGAGATATTCGGAGGTGGAGGAGCCGGGGCGAACTCCAGGGACAAAGGCGCCGCTCTTCTGGAGGTTAGAGGAGATGGAATCCGGATCGAAGGTGACTGCCGTGTAGAAATAGGTGAAGAGGAATACCAGGATGAAGTAGCCGATGCCGTAGACCCACGGATCCGCGAAGAAATTGCTCACCGCAGCGCCGATGCTGTTGATCGTCGGGTTCCCCACGTAGGAGAGGAGGTTCGAGAGCATCTGCGGAAACAGGAGTATGGAGAGCGCGAAGATGATAGGGATCACGCCCGCCTGGTTCACCCGGAGCGGGAGGTAGGTGGAGATGCCGCCGTAGACCTTGGCCCCGCGCACGCGGCGGGCATAGGTCACGGGGATGGGGCGCTCCGCCTCCGTGATCGAGACCACGGCCGCGATGGTGAGGAGGGCTACTGCGGTAAAGCCGAGGTAGATGGGGATCTGGGAGGGATCGAAGGCGAAGGCGAGCTGGCTCGCGGTCGTCGGGAGCTGGGAGACGATGCCCGCGAAGATGATGAGGGACACGCCGTTCCCCACCCCGTATTCGCTCACGAGCTCGCCGAGCCACATGAGGAGCATGGAGCCCGCGGTGATGAGGACGAGGTTCAGCGCGAAATCGAAGGGCGTGAGAGAGACGAGGACCTGCTGGCGCTCGAGGAGCACCAGGAAGCTGAAGCCCTGAATGAGCGCGAGGGGCACGGAGAGGAGGCGCGAGTACTGGCCGAAGCGCTTGCGGCCGGCTTCCCCGTCCTCCTGGTACATGGCCTTGAGGCGCGGAGAGAGCATGGTCGCGAGCTGCATGATGATGGAGGCGGTGATGAAGGGGCCGACGCCGAGCATCACGATGGAGAGGGAGGAGAGCCCGCCGCCCGAGAATATATTGAGGAAGCCGAGGATCTGATTGCTATTGAAAAACTGCTCGAGCCGCAAAGCATCCACCCCCGGCACCGGGATGGCCGCGAGCGCGCGGAAGACGACGAGGATGCCGAGGACGAAAAGTACCCGCGCACGGAGCGTGGAGTCGCTCAGGAAGAGCTGGAGCTTGGTGAGGAGAGTGTCCATAGGGGCTAGGCGACCGAGCCGCCCTTCGATTCTACCTCTTTGCGGGCAGGCGCGGAAAGCGCGAGACCGGTGAAGGAGAGCGCCTTGGAGAGCGTGCCGCCGACCACTTTCACGGCGGCGTTCTTGCCGCCGAAGCGGATGAGGAGCTTCTTCTCCGCGAGAGTCGCAGGAGACACGGTCTCCCCCGCGCCAAAGCGCTTGTCGATCGCGGAGAGGGTCACGGTGACCGGCTTCACCACGATCGACTTGAAGGAGTTCTTGCCGCGGCCGCGGAGCTTGGGAAGCTTCTTGATGATGTCGCGGAGCTCAGGGCGGAGCTTGCGGCCGGAGCGCGCGAGCTGACCCTTCGTACCACGACCGGAGGTCTTACCACGCTTGCCGCCGCGTCCGACGTAGCGCTTCTTCTTATTGGCGTGGACCCGCTTGAGAGAATGGAGTTGCATAGAAATAATTTAACGGGCGCGGCGGAGACGGAGCGAAGAGAGCGCCCTCACCGCAGCGCGGGCGTTGTTGAGGTCGTTCTTGCTGCGGGAGAGGATCTTCCCTGCGACGTCCTTGGCGCCGGCGAATTCGAGCACCGCGCGCACCGCACCACCCGCGACGAGGCCGCGGCCCGGAGCAGGCATGAGGAGAACGCGTGCGGAAGCGTACTTGGTCTCCACGTCGTGCGGGATGGAGCCAGTCTTCGTGAGCGGAAGCGTCACCATGTTCTTCTTGGCGTCGCGGAAGGCCTTCTCGATCGCGAGCGCAGTGTCCCCTGCCTTGCCGAGACCGACGCCGACCATACCCTTGCGGTTCCCCGCGACGAGGGCCACGGAGAAGCTGAAGCGGCGGCCGCCGGCGACGACGCGAGTCACGCGGCGCATGGTGAGGATCTTCTGATCAAATTCCGGCTTCACGCGCTCCTCGCGGCGAGGGCCGCCGCGGCGGGGACCCCGGCGGTCGCGCATGGCGCCGCGAGGCGCGCGCGAAGCTTCCGCGGCGGGCTGAGCCGCCGTCGGGGCCGCTTCGACCGGGGCCTCGGATACTTTTTCTGGGGCTATATCATTCATAAATGTTTAGAAAGCGAGGCCTCCGGCGCGAGCGGCTTCCGCGAGGAGCTTGACCTTCCCCGTATAGAGGAAGCCTCCGCGGTCGAAGACCACCTGCTTCACCCCTTTCGCGAGAGCCTCTTTGGCGATAGCGGCGCCGACCGCGGTCGCCGCCTCGGTAGCGGACCCTTTCTTCCCTCCCTTCGCAGGAAGGGAGGTAGCGTGGGCCAGGGTGACGCCCTTCGCGTCATCGATGACCTGCGCGTAGAGGTAGCGGTTCGACTTGAACACGGCGAGACGCGGACGCTCCGAAGTGCCCGCCACACGCGCGCGGATGCGGGCGCGGCGGCGTTCTCTCGTATTCGAAGCGTGGCGTGCGGATTTCATAGGTTATGCAGACTTCTTGCCTTCCTTACGGCGGACGACTTCCGTCTTGTAGCGGATGCCCTTGCCCTTGTACGGCTCCGGCTTCTTCTGGTCGCGGACGTAGGCCGCAAAGCGCCCCACCTCCTCGATGTCGATGCCGGAGATGGTGATCACGTTCTTCTCGGAAGTGACCTTGAGCCCCTTCGGTATGGGGAGCTCCACCTTGTGGGAGAAGCCGAGGCTCATCACCAGGTTAGAGCCCGCGACATCCGCGCGGAAGCCGACGCCCTCCACGATGAGCTGCTTCTTGAAAGGCTTGTTGACGCCCGCGATCATATTGGCGACATGCGCGGCATAGGTGCCCCAGAGCGCGCGGCTCTCGAGGTCATCCTCCTTCTTCGGAGCGAAGCTCACGCGCTCGTTCTCCACGATGATATTGACCTTCGGCGTGAAGGAGCGGGAGAGCTCGCCCTGCGGGCCCTTCACCGTGACGGTAGAGCCGGAGACGTTGACGGTGGTCTCCTTGGGGATCTCGAGCAGTTGTTTGCCGACGCGGGACATATATTTACCAGATCTTAAAGAGTGCCTCGCCGCCGACCTTTTCCTTGCGGGCTTCCTTGTCGGTCATGAGACCCTTCGGCGTCGAGAGGACGAGAAGTCCCTGTCCGTGCTTCACCGGCTTGATGTCGGAGACCTTGAAGTACACGCGCTTGGAGAGGCGCGAGACGCGCTCCGCGCCGCGGAGGCTCGGAGCCCCGTCCGCGTACTTGAGGGTGATGTCGAGATACTTCTTGACCTTCTTGCCGCGGCGCTCGACGGCGGAGACGAAACCCTCGCGCGAGAGGAGGCTCGCGATCTCGAACTTGAGATTCGAGAATGGCACCGAGACCGACTCCTTCTTGATGGCGGAGGCGTTCTTGAGGCGGTTGATGAGGTCGGCGATAGGGTCGGCTACCATGAAGATTTCTTAACTCCCGGGAGCTTGCCCTGATTGGCGAGCTCGCGGAAGCAGATGCGGCAGAGGTTAAAGTCGCGCATGAAGGCGCGCTTGCGGGCGCACTTGAAGCAACGTCGAACGACCCGCGAAGCGAACTTCGGCGTCCTTTCTGCTCTTACTCTGACGGAGGTTTTGGCCATTTAAAACAAAAAAGCTCGTAGGAAGCTTGCGGCGAATACTAGCAGGCGGAGGGAGGGGTGTCAAACCGCTCTAGGGCCCTGTTAAGCCGCTGCGTCCTTGCGGAACGGGAAGCCGAGGTGCTCGAGGTACGCCAAGGCCTCCTTCTTGTTCTTCGCCGTCGTGACGACGGTGATGGAGAGCCCGAAGACGTCCTTGAGGTCCTCGTCGGCGGTCTCCGGGAAGATGGAATTCTCGCGGATGCCGAGAGTAGCGTTCCCCATCTCATCCACGATCGAGGTCGGGATGCCGCGGAAGTCCTTGGTGCGCGGGAGGCTGATGTTGAGGAGCTTCGAGAGGAAGCCGAGCATGCGCTTGCCGCGGAGCGTCACCTGGTAGCCCACCGTCTCGCCCTGGCGGCTCTTGAAGGAGGCGATGGATTTCTTGGCGGCGCGCGCGGCGACCTTCTGGCCGGTGATGGTGGAGAGGCGGCCGGCGATGAGCTCGAGCTTCTTCTTGTCTTTGAGGGAACCGACACCCACCGAGACCACGATCTTCTCGAGGCGCGGAGCCTGCATCACGTTCGTATATCCCGCCTTCTCCTTGAGGGCGGCATACGTCTCCTGGTGTGTATCGGTAGCCTTTTTCATATCTTTATTTGAGCTCGGCGCCGCTCTTCTTGGCGACGCGCACGGCCTTGCCCTTCTCGCGCTTCACGGAGATGCGGGTCGGCTTATTCTTCTCCGGGTCGAGGATCATCACGTTCGAAGCGTGAATCGGCATGGCGGTATCCACCACCTGGCCCTTCTGCTTACCCTTGCGGGCACGCTCGTGGCGTTTTGCAACAGCAACACCCGCAACCACCACCTTGCCCTCGCGCGGGAAGGCGCGGATGACCTCGCCGGACTTGCCCTTGTCCTTGCCGGTGACCACTATGACCTTGTCTCCTTTCTTGATGTTCATATATTAGACGACTTCCGGCGCGAGAGAGGCGATCTTCTGATAGCCGAGCTCGGAGAGCTCGCGCGGGATGGGCCCGAACACGCGGCCGGCGCGCGGCTCCTTCTTGCCCTTCTCGAGAATGACCACTGCGTTCTCGTCGAAGCGGATGTAGGAGCCGTCCGCGCGGCGGAACGGCGCCTTCTGGCGGACGACCACGGCCTGGAGCACCTCCTTCTTCTTGACCATCTTGCGCGGCTCCGCGATCTGCACGGAGAGGACGACCTCGTCGCCGATGCGGGCATAGCGCTTCTTCGATCCGCCCAGGATCTTGAAGATGCGCCCGATCTTGGCGCCGGTGTTGTCTGCGATGACGACTATAGAGCGGTCTTGTATCATAAAATTTAGCGGACCACGCGGAAGTGCTTCTCCTTGGAAATGGGCGCGCACTCCTCGATGGTCACCTTCTCCCCCATGGCGCAGGTGTTGCCCGCGTCATGCGCCTTGTAGCGCTTGGTCTTGGTGAGGTACTTGCCGTACATGGGGTGCTTCACGTAGCGCTCCACGGCCACCACCACGGTGTCCTTCATCTTCGTCGAAACCACCACGCCCTCGAGGCGCTTGCGGGTCTTATTCTGCTCTGTGGGGGTGGTGGCCATATATCTTATTTCCCTTCTCCTTTAGCCTGGAGGGCGGTGTGGATGCGGGCGATATCCTTGCGGATGCCGCGGCCTTCGCGGACGTTGCGCTTCGAGCTTCCGGATGCGCCAAAGCGGAATGTGCGCAGGGCCTCATATTTCAGGACGAGGTCCTTCTCAAGCTCCTGTTTGGTTCTTTTGGCGAATTCGGACATAGCGAGCATACTACCCTTTTTTACCTCCGGGTCAAAGGAGGCTTACGCGTTCGCGCGGGAGACCACCTTGGTCTTCACCGGGAGCTTGGCGCCCGCCTTGCGGAGAGCGTCCTGCGCCTCCTTGAGGGAGAGGCCGTCCACCTCGAAGAGGATGCGGCCCGGCTTCACCTCGACCTGGTAGCCCTGGAGGTCTCCCTTGCCCTTGCCCATGCCGACTTCCGCCGGCTTCCCGGTGTACGGGAAGTCCGGGAAGACGCGGGTCCACATCTTCCCCACCTTGCCGATGGAGCGGGCGATGACCTTGCGGGAGGCCTCGAGCTGGTTCGAGCGCACGCGCGCGGAGGCGGTCGCCTTGAGGCCGTAGGAGCCGAAGGAGAGCGTGGTGCCGCGCGTCTCCGTCCAGGCGCGCTTCTCATTGCGGCGCGCGGTCTGCCATTTGCGGTGCTTTACTTTCTTGGGGAACAGCATACAGGTTCTTTAGCGGACGTTCTTGTCCTTATCGAAGATGTCGCCTTTGTAGATCCAGACCTTGATCCCGATGGTGCCGTACGGCATGATGGCGCGCTCCTCCGCGTAGTCGATGTCCGCGCGGAACGTCTGGAGCGGCACGCGGCCCTTCTTGAGCTCCTCCGTGCGCGCGATGTCCGCGCCCCCGAGGCGGCCGGAGATGACCATGCGCACGCCGAGCACATCGCGGTTCGCCATGACCTTCTCCACCGACTGCTTCAGCACGCGGCGGTACGGCATGCGCTTCACGAGGCCCTCCGTGATCATGTAGCTCACGATCTTGGCGTTCGATTCCGGCGAGCGCACCTCTTCGATGTCGATCTTGAAATCCTTGGGCTTCTCGAGCTTCTTCTTGTCCATGAGGGCGAGGAGATCCTTGCGGAGCTTCTCCGAGCCTTCGCCGTTCCGGCCGATGAGCATGCCCGGGCGGCTGGTCTTGATGATGAGGCGCATGGTCTTCTCGCCGCGCTCGATCTCGACGTCGCTCACGTAAAGGCCCTTGAGGCGCTTGTCGAGGTAGGCGCGCAGAGTGACGTCCGCTTTGAGGAAGCGGCGGTACTGGTCGCCCGAGCCAAACCAGCGGCTCTTCCAATCACGGATGATGCCGAGGCGGTGCGAGTAAGGATGTACGGTATGAGACATATGAATATTAGCGGTTTCCGAGCTCGACCACGACGCGCGAGGAGCGCTTCTTGATCGGCTTCGCGGTGCCGCGGGCGCGCGGCATGGAGCGGCGCAGGACGATCCCCTTGTCGACCACGAGCTTCTTCACCACGAGCGCGCTCCTAGAAGCGCCCTGCGCCACCGCGTTCGCCGCCGCGGATTCGATGAGCTTCCGGATGGGGAGCGCCGCGCGCTTCATCACGAAGGAGAGGTGCACCACGGCATCGTCCACGCTCTTCCCCTTGATGGTAGCGGCGACGAGGCGCACCTTGCGCGGCGACTGGCGATAGTTCTCGAGAGAGGCTTTCATGCTTATTTCTTAGCGGGCGCGGCGCCGGCAGCCGGGGCGGCCTTCGCGGCGGCGGCGCTCGCGATCTCGGCCTCCTTCTTCTTCTGCTCGAGCTCCTTCTGCATCTTGCCGCCGTGCTTCACGAACTTGCGGGTCGGCGAGAACTCCCCGAGGCGGTGCCCCACCATGTCCTCGGAGACGAGCACGTCGATGTGCACCTTGCCGTTGTAGACGCCGAAGGTGAAGCCGACCATCTCCGGGGAGATCTGGCTGCGGCGAGACCACGTCTTGATGACCCCGGTGGAGACGGGGCGCTTCCCCGCGATCTTCTTCAAGAGCTTGGGGTCGATATAGGGTCCTTTGGAGAGTGAGCGGGTCATGAAATCTTAGGCAAAACAAAAAGCTCGAAGCGAGCTGGTGGGCGCTATAGTACCGGTCAGAGAGGCCATTGTCAACGAGAAGAGTGCCATACAGCTTAGCCTTCCCGCTTCTTGCCGACGCGGCGGCGGCTCACCACGAGGCGGTTCGAATACTTCTTCGGGCGGCGGGAGCGCTGGCCCTTGCCGACGTGCTTGCCCCAGAGGGTCTTCGGGTAGCGCGTGCCCCTGCCCTGGCGGCCCTCGCCGCCGCCGTACGGGTGATCGACCGGGTTCATGGCCGAACCGCGCACCGTCGGGCGGATGCCCTTCCAGCGGGAGCGGCCGGCCTTGCCGATCTTCTCGAGGTGATGCTCGTCGTTCGACACTTCGCCGACGGAAGCCCAGGCATTGTCCTGGACGCGGCGCACCTCAGTCGAGGGGAGCTTCACGTGGGTATAGCCCGCATCCTGCGCGACCACCTCCGCGTAGTTCCCCGCGCTCCGCACGAGCTTGGCTCCGCCTTTCGGCTTCAGCTCGATGTTGTAGACGAAGGTGCCGACCGGGATGTGCTTCAGGAGGAGGCGATTGCCCGGAGTGAGCGGCGCTTTCTCCGCGGTGAGGATAGTGGAGCCGATCGCAACCGAGCGCGGCGCGAGCGCGTAGCGCTTCTCGCCGTCCGCATACTGGAGGAGGGCGATGAAGCCGGAGCGGCTCGGATCGTACTCGAGCGTCATCACTTTCGCCGGCACGTCCGCCTTGTCATAGAAGAGGAAATCCACGTCGCGGAAGCGGCGCTTATGCCCGCCGCCCTGGTGGCGCATGCTGATGCGCCCGCCGTGATTCCTACCCGCGCGGCGCTTGCCTCCCGAGAGGAGCGTCTTCTCCGGGCGCACATTGGAGAGCACGCCCCGGTAGGTGACGGTGCTCATGTTGCGGCGCGACGGCGTATGCGAGGTATAGCTTTTCATAGATTTAAGTGAATTCGATGTGGTCGCCCTTCTTCAGGGTGACGTAGGCCTTCTTGCCCGCGGACGTGCGGCCGCGCTTCCCTCTCTGGAAGAGGGCCTTCGCGCGGACCGGCACGATCTTCACCGTGAGCGGATCCACCTTGTAGAGGCCCTTCACCGCTTCGCGGATCTCCGTCTTGGTGGCGTCGGGGCGGACGTTGAAGGTGTAGGTGTTCTGCTCGCTCTCCTTGGTCGCCTTCTCGGTGACGCGGAGCGCGAGGATGGCGGAAGCCCTGGCGAGGAGAGGCGCGCCCTTCCCCGCCGGAGTCTTCTTCTCCGGGGCTTCGGCGGTTTTCTTTGTGCGGGAAAAGAGAGCCATATTATTTAGCAAAGCGGGCGGAAATGGCCTCGACGAAGCCTTTCGGATCGACGACCGCGAGGTAGCGGTGCGCGAGGAGGTCGGCGGCGTTCAGGTTGCGCGCCTCTTCCACGGCGACCGTGCCGATGTTGCGGAAGCTCCGGTCGATGTCCTCCGCGCGCTTCGGGAGCGCGAGCACGACGCTCGTGCCCTTGCGCGCGCCGAGCTTCTCGAAGCCTTTGACGGAAGCGAAGGACTTCAGCATCGCGGCAGCCTCTTTGGTGCGCGGAGTAGCGAGCTTGAGTTCCTCGACAAACAGTATCTCTCCGTCGCGGAGCTTCTGCGAGAGGACGGAGGCGAGCGCCGCCGCGCTCATCTTGCGGTTCACCTTGCGCGCATAGTTCTTGTCCGCGCGCGGGCCGAAGGTCGTGCCGCCGCCGCGCCACAAGGGAGAACGGATAGAGCCGTGGCGCGCGCGGCCGGTGCCCTTCTGCTGCCAGGGCTTCTTGCCGCCGCCCGCGACGTCGCCGCGGTTCTTGGTGTGCGCAGAGCCCTGGCGGCGGCTCGAGAGGACCGAGGTCACCACCTGGTGCACGAGATCAGGATTCCACTTCGCGCCGAAGATCTTCTCGGGGAGCGCGATCGAGCCCGCCTCCTTCCCTTTGCTGTTGTAGATAGTAGCTTCCATATTCAAA
>DASPJT010000042.1:0-2474 GCA_035628455.1 Minisyncoccota bacterium | reverse complement strand
TGTAGTAGAGGAGGTAGCCGAACATGCGCGTGTCGTTGTAATAGAGCGTCCCCTTCCCGAGATGGAAGATGAGGCGCGTGTGCTTGTTGGGAAGTTCTGATTCGGAGAGCTCGATGGGGTGGCCTCCGGCGACCGGCTTCTTGCCCTTCTCCTTGTACACGAGCTGCCCCGTCATCTTGAGATGCACGATCATGACCTTGCCATGGGAGAAACGGAAGATGAGGTTCTTGGCTCGGCGGTCTATAGAGACGATCTTCTCCTTCTCGAGCCCGCCCACGAATGCCTTGGTCTTTGCAGGAGAAGGCGTGCGCACATTGCCCTTGCCAGAAACAAGCTTCGGCGCGAGCACACTTATCTTCCTCACGGTCTGGCCGAGGACGACCTTCTCGAGGCTCCGTCGCAGGCTCTCGACTTCAGGGAGTTCGGGCATGGGGGTTTATGGTAACAGATTCCTAAAATCGTTTACAGACTTCAGAAAAATCGCTATAATATAATAAATTACAATGGGGGAGTTCTTCAGATGGTCACGAAAGTCCTCTTCTGGCTTTCCCTGACGGCGTTCGGCGTAGTGATCTCCTGGGTCAGCAAAATCCAGAATGAATGGTCTCAACTGGCCACAAGCGAGCAGATCGCCATCAGCCTGATCGTTACCATACTCTTCATCGCCTTCTTCGTGTGCGGTGTCAGGTTCCAGAGGCTCACTGCCCAGAATACGAACGCCTGACACGAGAGAGGTCAGACTTTTACCGCGCCGCGCGTTCACAAACGCGCGGCGGCTTTGTTTAAAGGCAGGTTGCGCAGAAAGCCGGGAGGGTGTTCGATTATGACTGACTGTACCCCCACGGAGGCTTCCGATGAAGTTCGTTGATTATCTGTTTTCGTTCAGGTCGTTGCCTCTTCGATCTATCACGCTAGTGCTCCTGATGACCCTCCTGCTGGCCGCCTTCATCACGCCAGGCATCCTCCAAAGCCGCCCTGACCTCCACAAATGGGTCGGCGCACTATCCGTCATCGACGTCATCGGCCTGTTCCTGTTATGGAAGGAGCACACGGCCAAGCTGAAGTATGCTGATGCCGATCTGCGCTTCCTGACCTTCCTGACCATCGCCGGAAACATCCTCTCCGGCGTTCTCTTCTTCTTCACCTGGCGATACTGGAAGGAGCCTGGCTTCGCGTCCTTCATCTTCCCCCTCAGCTTCGCTGCTGTCGTCATTGCCACTGTCGTTTACGGGCTGAAGATGCCCGCTGAAGCCGCAGGGCAAGGGCAGTATCGGTCGCGCTCGGCCTGAAATCTGTTGCCCTCCTCCGCCACCGCGCGGAGGAGGGTTCGCCATTTTTAAAACTACGCCCTCAGCGCCTTCTTCAGATACTTGCCCGTATGCGACTTCGAATTGTTGGCCACCTCTTCCGGCGTGCCCTTGGCTACGATGTCTCCCCCGCCCACGCCGCCGTCGGGGCCGATGTCGATGATATAGTCCGCGCTCTTGATGATCTCCATGTTGTGCTCGATCACTACCACGGTATTCCCCTTGTCTACCAGTTTTTGCATGATCTCGATGAGCTTCTTCACATCCTCGTAGTGGAGACCAATGGTCGGCTCGTCCAGGAGATAAATAGTCTTCTGGAGGTGCGCCCGGTAGAGCTCGGACGAGATCTTCACGCGCTGGGCCTCGCCGCCGGAGAGAGTCGTCGCCGACTGGCCTAATTCAAGGTAGCCGAGACCGACGTCCGAGAGCGTGCGCAGGCGGTCGGAGATCGCCGGGATATCCTCGAAGAACTCGAGAGCCTCCTCTACCGTCATGCGGAGCACGTCGTAGATGCTCTTCTTCTTGTACTTCACCTCGAGCGTCTCCTTCATGAAGCGCTTGCCGTTACAGACGTCGCAGGGCACGTAGACGGTCGGCAGGAAGTGCATCTCCACCGCGATCTCCCCGTTCCCCTGACAGGCCTCGCAGCGGCCGCCCTTCACGTTGAAGGAGAAGCGATTGGCCTTCCAGCCGCGAGCGCGGGCTTCGCTCGTCTCCGCGAAGAGATCGCGGATGAAGGTGAAGGCGCCAGTATAGGTGGCGGGGTTCGAGCGGGGTGTGCGGCCGATCGGCGACTGGTCGATGAGGATGACGCGGCTCACGTATTCGCTCCCCGTGAAGGAAGCGGCATTGAAGGTCTGGTTGGAGCGGTAGCGGCGCTCGAAGCGGGCCTGCAGGTTCTTGTGGAGGATCTCGTAGAGGAAGGAGGACTTGCCGGAGCCGGAGACGCCGGTCACGAGCACGAGCTTGCCGAGCGGCACATCCACGTTCATGTTCTTGATATTGAAAACCCTGCCGCCCCTAATCTTGAGCGCGCCCTTGTCGGAAGTCCTGCGCGTCTCCGGGATCTCGATCTTCTTCTCCCCGCGGAGGTACGCGAGCGTCAGCGAGCCGGAATCGTTCTTCTTGGCGGTCAGGAGCTTGTCGAGTTCGCCGGCGACCACCACT
>DASPJT010000041.1:0-7198 GCA_035628455.1 Minisyncoccota bacterium | reverse complement strand
GCGGTCCGCGTCGAATTCCTTCCCGTGTATGTGGGAATGCGTGTCGAAGTATGTATACATAGTCAGTCTTTCCGCGGGAAGAGATTCTCCGGCTTCCTGTTCGCTCGGATGGCTTCTTTGAGCTTCGCATTCGTCGCGGGCATGAAGGGATTCAGCATGCGCGCTATCCAATACAGCTCGGTAGCGAGCTCCGCGATAAGTTTCTTCCCTGCAGCTTCATCGGTCTTTATGAGCTTAAAGGGTTCCTCCTTCTCGATGCGCTGGTCGAGCTCCTGGATCCTCTTCCAGACATACTCCATCGCCCCGTTGTAGTTGTACGCTTCGAACGGACGCGTGTACTCCTCTGGGAATTCCGCAGGCGCGGGTATCTCTATGGGTCCCGGCAGATGCTTCTCCGCGAGCGTCATGATGCGCGACGCCAGATTCCCGAGACCGTTCGCGAGCCCGGCATTATACGCCTCCTTGAAGCGCTCCATGGTGAAATCGCTGTCCTCGAAGGGATGAATGTGGCGCAAGAGAAAGTAGCGCACCGCATCGGTCCCGTATTCCTCCACCAAGGAAAAGGGATGCACGACATTGCCGAGAGACTTGCTCATCTTCTGGCCGTTCACGGTGATGAATCCGTGAATGATGATTTGCTTCGAGGTCGGGAGCCCGGCGGAGAGGAGCATCGCCTGCCACATCGCGGCCTGCTGGCGCACCTGGTCCTTACCCGCCACCTGGATGCCGTTCGGAGCTTCTTGCGTGCCCCAGAATCTCTCGAAGCGCGCTCTGTCCTGGGGCCAATCCACCGTAGAGATGTAATTGATGAGCGCGTCGAACCAGACATACATGACCTGATTCTCATCATCCGGCACGGGTATGCCCCACGGCATCTTCTCCTTCAGGCGAGAGATGCTGAAGTCCTCGAGGCCGCGCGCAACGAACGCCTTTATCTCATTGAAGCGGAAATCCGGCACCACGAAATCAGGGCGCGCGGCATAGAAATCTTCGAGAGGCTTCTGATATTTGGACCAGCGGAAGAAGTAATTCTCTTCTCTGATTATTTCGATCTCCAGGTTCGGATGGATGGGGCATCTCCCGTTCTCCAATTCCGAATCCGTCTTCTCGAGCTCGCAGCCGACGCAATACTTCACCTCGTAGTCCTTCTTATAGATATCTCCGTTCGCGAGGCAGCGCCGCCAGAACTCCTGCGCCGCCGCCTTGTGCTTGGCGTCAGTCGTGCGGATGAAAGTGAGGCCCGGAAAGAGATCGAGCTTCTCCCTAAGCTCCTTGAATCGCGCGGCGAAGTGGTCCACGTACGCCTGGGGGTCCTTCCCCTCTTCTTCCGCCTTGCGGAAGATCTTGAGCCCGTGCTCGTCCGTACCGGTATTGAAAAAGACTTCGTCGCCCATGAGGGCGCGATAGCGCGCGATCGCATCCGCCTGCACGATCTCGAGCGCGAAGCCGATGTGCGGCTCCGCGTTCACGTACGGAAGCGTAGTAGTGAGGTAGAAAGGCTTCTGCATTCGATTAAGGAGGAGTGGGTATGGAGCGCCGGCCGGCCTTGGCCTTCTGAAGGTCGTCGAGATATTCCTTCATGGCCGCGGCCACCGGCACGGAGATGAGCACCCCGAGGAAACCGGCGAGCTTCGCCCCCACGATGAGGGAGATGATCACCAGGATGGGCGGCACCCCCACCACCTTGCGCACTACCAAGGGATAAATCAAGTGGCTCTCAAACTGCTGGACGATGAGGTAGAAGGCCGCCGTCATGAGCCCGAGCTGAACGCCGCCCACGGAGAAGGCTACGATGACGGCAGGGGTCGCTGCGATGATCGGGCCGAAGACCGGGATAAGCTCGAAGAAGACGATGAGGATGGCGAAGAGGAGCGCGTACGGGACGCCGAGAATGGTGAGACCAAGGTAGGTCAATACGCCGACTATTAGACCGAGGAGGAGCTGCCCCTGCATCCAGAGGCCGATCTTGAACTGCGCCCTCTTCCAGAGGCCGAGGATGTACTCCTGGTGCCGCACCGGCGTGATGACCTCCAGGAAATCATCCACGCCGGTCTCCTGCACAGCAAAGTAGAAAGAGAGCACGGCGATGAGGATGAGCGAGAGGAGCCCGCCGAAGACGAGGCTGGTCGCGTTCACCACCCCTCCGGAGATGCCGGAGACGGCGGAGCGGAACTCATCGAAGAACTGCTGGAGGGACAGCAGATCGCCGAGGCCCGCAGTTTTCTCGCTTATGAACTCAGCGGCTCCCGAGGACGGGACCAGGCTGTTCAGCTCCTGGGGAACAATCTGCGGCACCGTTCCGAGGAAGCCGACGATATCGTCGAGGATGGGCGGGAGGAAGAAGTAGAAGAGGCCGACGAAGGTGATCGCCACCAGGAGGTAGATGATGATGACGGCGGCCAAGCGGCCGATGCCGCGCTTCTTGAACCAGGTGACGCCCGGCTCGATGGCGGAGGCGAGCACGACCGCGGTGAGGATGATGAGGGCGATGTCCCGGAGGTAGAAGAGCGCCGCAAAGAGAAGCACGAAGAGGATGACCCGCAGGATGCTTCCCGAGCTGATGACCAGCGTCTCTCGTTCCATTGGGGCTACTATAACACCCGTGATTTTAGGTAGGAAGGAAGCTCCGCGAGAGCGACGCGCTCCTGCTCGCCTGAGTCGCGGTGACGCACGGTGACAGTGTCTTTCTTGTCTTCCCCACCCTCCCCGAGAGTATCGAAATCGATGGTGATGCAGAAAGGAGTGCCGATCTCGTCCTGGCGGCGGTAGCGCTTGCCGATGTTGCCGTTGTCGTCGAAGACGACCGACGGGAGGATCTCCTTGAGATCCGCGTAGACACTGCGAGCCTTCGCCACGAGTTCCGGCTTATTCTTGAGCAGAGGGAATACCGCCGCGGTAACCGGTGCGATCCTCGGCTTGAAGCGGAGGAATACGCGTTTCTCCCCTCCGAGTTCGTCTTCGGCATAGGCGCTCGCGAGAACGGCGAGCATCGTACGCTCCACTCCGAAGGAAGGCTCGATGACATGGGGCGTCAGGCGCTCCTTGGTTTCCTCATCAAAATACGAGAGTTCGACGCTAGAGCCCTCCGTATGGCTCTTCAGGTCGAAATCGGTCCGGTACGCGAGCCCGTAGAGCTCCTTGCGGCCGAACGGGAAATCGAATTCGAAATCGATCGTGCGCTTGGAATAATGAGCGCGATCTCCGTCCGCCACCTCGAGCTCATGCACGCTACCCTCCGGCAGGCCGATCGCTTCGATCCACTCCTTCATGAGGCGGTGCCAGGCAGTGAAATGCTCTTCCCAGGCCTCCGGGCGGACGAAGTACTCTATCTCCATCTGCTCGAACTCGCGGGAGCGGAACACGAAATCACGGGGAGAGATTTCGTTGCGGAAAGCCTTCCCTATCTGCGCTATCCCGAACGGGAGCTTGGGATGGAAGGAGTCGACGACGTTCTTGAAATTCACGAAGATGCCGCCGGCGGTCTCCGGGCGGAGATAGGATACGGAGGATTCGTCCTCGGTCGCGCCGACATGGGTCTTGAACATCATGTTGAACTGACGAGCCTCTCCCAGCGTGCCCTTGCATTCCGGGCAGGCCGTTCCGTCGACATGATCCGCGCGGAAGCGCCGCTTGCACTTCTCGCACTCGACGAGAGGGTCGGTGAAGGTCTGCGTGTGGCCGCTCGCCTCCCATACTTTTGAGTTCATCAAGATCGCCGCATCCACCCCGTACATATCCTCGCGGTCGGTGACAAACATCTTCCACCAGAGGTCCTTGAGGTTGTTCTTGAGAGCGACGCCGAGAGGCCCGTAGTCCCAGGTGCCCGCGAGCCCTCCGTAGATCTCGGAGCCCGGATACACGAAGCCCCGGCGCTTCGCGAGAGAGACGATTCTTTCCATGAGATTTTCCATATAGCGCGCTATTGTACCACAACGTCGTTCGGCGAAGCCTCGCCGCCCTCAGCGGATATCTTGGTGGTTATGGCGCTCCGCGAGGCGCTCACCCGTACCCCGGTGTAGGTATCCGCCCCTTCGAATTCCGTCTCGCTGATGAGCTCCGGAGAAGAGCCGAGCTGGGAGAGCGACGGCGTGATCGCCACCTGGAAGGAGACTTCGCGCGCGGGGCTGCCGAAGCCGGCGCCCGCCTTGAGCGATCCGAGGTTCCAGGTGATCTCGCGGGAGGACTGGTTGTACAGGAGCTTCTCCGTGGCCGTGCCTCCGGCCACGAAGCGGACGTTCGGCGGGAGAGAGGCCTTCACTTCGGTCTGGGCGACCTGGTTGAACGTATTGCTCGCGGTCCAAGTGACGGTGTAGACGCTCTCCTGCCCCACCCTTGGAGGGAGCGGGCCGGACGCATGGGATACCCTTCCGGCGATGCGGGGCACGGTGATCACCTTGAGCGTGCGGGTGATCGACGAGCGCACGTTCTCCTCCCCCTCGTCATCGCGATCCCCCCGCACGCTCGCGACGAGCTTGATCGCCGGATTCCGCAGGAAGAGCACGTCCACCGAGGAGAGGCTGCGCGGAGAGAGAGTCACGCTCACTACCCCGCGCTCGCCGGGCGCGACCTGGGCGAGCGCGGAATTCGTGCTCCGGTCCCAGACGACCGTGTCGTTCGCGGACTGATAGAAGCCCTGGTCGGGGTGGATGGAGGTCCGCTCCAGAGCTTCGCCCTGGAGCGCGAGGCTCAGCACCACGTTCTTCACCGGCACAGAGAGGTTGTTGGTGTACGCGACGTCCACGCGCACGCTCGCGCCGTTCTCGACGGGGATCTCCTGCTCGCTCTTCCCGCCGACGAGCATGGAGAGGCCAATGAAGGCCTTGGTGATGGCCACTTCCCGCCGGATAGTAGAGAAGGGCGTCACCAGGACCGCGTCGTTCTCCTTGTCCACGAGGCCCGCTTCGAAGAGGAAGATGCGCGCATCGTCGTTCTCGCCGGAGATGTCTCCCTTGATCACGATCTCCCGCTTCTTCTGCGACGGCAGGTCGCCGATGTACCAGAGGCCGCTCTCGTCGGGGTTAGGTTCGGTCGACGTGAGGGTGAATCCCGCGGGATACGTAGGCTTCACCGCAACCCCCTTCAGGGTGTCCTTGGAATTCGACTGGAGCGTGAGGGTGAAGGTGACGCTCTGCCCGCTCGAGGATTCCGTCGGCCCCTTCACGATGAGGGAGAGGGGCGAGGAAGAGAGCGTGACGGTATAGAGCGCGTCCTTGCTGAAGACGGCGTTCGAGCCGGGCAGGCGGTATTCCACGGTCACCTTGATATCCTTGGCCGACTTCTCTTCCCCGAAAAGCGCCGCGGAGAGGCGGCGGTTCACCTGCTCTCCCGGCGCGATGCTCCCGAGGGATTCGCGGTAGCGCGTGAGATCCTTCGCGAGGTCGGAGGCGCTGCGGGTGCCCGAGGGGTACTCCACGACGAGGTCGGTGAGCTCGAGCGGCACCGTGTTGTTGTTGCGGATGGCCACGTCAAAGGAGAGGGGTTCGCCGCCGGGAGCGGATACGGGCCCGCGGATGTCGATCGCGATATTCCCCGAAGAGAGGATGTTCGCGCCGTTGAAGAAGAGGAACGCCGAATAGGCGAGCGCTCCGAGGAAGAATATGAGCGAGATGGTGAAGAATATCTTCATGGAAGAGAAGGAGAAGGCCTGCGGGGCTTCCGGGCTCTGCCAGGCGGGCGGGACGGAAGTGTGCTCCGGAGGGAGGCTGTGCTCCTTGATCGGCGCGGGTTCCCCGGTGCGGGAATAGAGCTTAGCCTGGAGGTCGTCTATCTTGTGGAGATCCCCGTTCGCCATAGGAAGTAGGGGGATTATAGCACTTTTTATAATTGGCTCGCCTTGAGAGCCGTATTTATATCCTGGAGCAGGAGCTTCTTGTGGAGCGCCGCCGCTGGGAGCCGCTCGGAGAGGAGGGTGTCCCGGAAGAGCTCCGCGTACTCGCTCCGGAGCGGCAGGTAGCCGAGACTGTAGAGGAAGCGCGCGACGAGGAGGATCTCGGAGAGGAAGACCTCCTCTTCGTCTTTCATCTCCTTCCGGAGCTTCTCCGCGCTCGCGAGGAGCGTGTCGTAGAGATACTCGTTCCCCCCGGCTTCCGGAGAGAGGCGCACCACGAGCGCGGCGAGTCGCGCGAGGAGCCTGAGCTTCTGAGGTTCCCCGGCGAAGGTCCGCCACCAGTGTTCCGGTTCGCGCGCGCCCACGATGCGCCACTCCCTCCCCCGCACCAGGGTCACCTCCGTGCGCGTGAGATCCTGCAGGGAGTAGCGCAGCTTGGACGCCTCCTTGCGCACCGCCTGCGCGGTCGCCTGGATCACGCCGAACTCGCGGGTGAGGAGGTGGTAGTAGCGGTTCGCTTCCCGCATATTCCCGCTCCGGAGCACCACCGCTTCCGTCTGATACGTCTGGTAGGACATTTACCGCTTGAGGAGGGAGAACCTGACTCCCTCCGATTCCGCGTGTTCGCCCTCGACCGCGCCTAGAGCGATGCTCTCCGCGTTCACCGTCTTCGCGATGTCAGCGCGGAAGCGCGCGACGAAGGAAGGCTCTTCCGAGAGCGTGAGCGTGATGCGGTCATTCGGCTCGAGCTTCAGCTTCTTGCGGAAATCCTGCACCGCGCGCATGAACTCGCGCGCTCTCCCCTCTTCTTCGAGTTCCGGCGTGAGCGCCGTGTCGAGCTCCACGCGGCCTTCCAAGTCTTTCGAGAACTCTACGCTCTTCACGTTCACCTCATCCCTGAGTATGTCTTCCGCGTAGGCGCGATCCGCGTCATTCGAGAAAGCGAGCGCCGGGACGCGGAGGAGCGCGAGCGGCTGCCGTACCTTCATCCCCTTCTTAGTGCGCTCTTCGAGCGCGAGCGTGACGAGGGAGCGCAGGCTGTCCATGAGGGAGAGGCACTCCGCGCCGAGAACACTCCGGGCTTCCGGCCAAGAAGAGAGGTGCACGCTCTCTTCCCCATTTTCTTCTTTCACCTTTGCGTAGACCCGCTCGGCCACAAACGGCGCGAAGGGCGCGAGGAGGAGCGCCGTCGTACGGAGGACTTCGCGCAGAGTATCGAGTGCGGCAGCCGCCTCGGCTCCCCCTTCCTTTATGCGCTCGCGCGAACGGCGCAGGTACCAGGTGGAGAGGTCGTCGATGAGGGAGAAGACGGGGCGGACAGCGGTATCGAGCTCGTAGGCCTCCATGCCCTTGGTGACTTCCATGACTGTG
>DASPJT010000040.1:0-20821 GCA_035628455.1 Minisyncoccota bacterium | reverse complement strand
CGGCGGTGACCGAGACCTCGATGCCGTCCACGCTTTCTTCGGTAAGCTTCTCTACGACGGCGATGCTCCCGGAAGTCGTATCTACCTTCCAGAGGATATCCGCGAAACTCTTTTCTCCCGAGTACCACTCGTCAGGATATATGCCGACGGCGGCATCTTTCGGCATGAAGCAGTAAGCGAAGCTCGAAGTGGCGCTGCCCCAGGCGCATTTCTCCGTGAAGGTCGCGAGCGGGAGCGAGGACAACCGCTTCGTCGGAACATCGAGAAGGGAGAGCCGAGGGAAGCCGCCTGCCTCTTGAGAAACGAGCGCTTTAGTGCCCTTGTCGTTCGGAAGCGCGGTGAGGCCGCGGCTGCCGAGGGTGAGCGGGGTGGGGTTGGTGGCGCTCCCCGCAAGGAGGAAGAGCCCGCCCGGGGCCTGCGCAGAGGCTTTGGTCTGGAGGAACACCTTGTTCCCTTCGAGGAGGCGCGGGATCCATTCGCTCAAGGGGTAGGAGAAGATGCGGCTCGGCACCTTGCGCTCGAGGTTCATGAGAAAGCCGGCGGCTCCGCCCGCTTCATCCTTCTGGATATAGAAAAGCTCGCTGCCGCGGGCGGAGAGGGAGATGATATCCTCCGGAAGCTCGGACGTAGTGAGGGGGTAGAATTCTCGAGACGAGCTCGCGCCGATCTTCGCATACTGCGTGCGGATGGCGCCTGAGGGCAGGACGGAGCGGATGAGGAGCGTGCTGCTCGAGGTGAATATCGCCTGCTCGGTCTGAGGCAGGGTCCGGTTGGTGATGCGCTTATGGGAAGCGTGCTCGAGAGAGCTTTCGTAGATGTGGCCCGTGCCGCGGTCCACATAGCGGGTCACCCACTCCCCTCCGCTCCGGGTGAGGGTATATCCCGAGACGGGCTTCGCGGAGACCTGGTAGACCTTGGGGGTTTCCATAACCTCTTCTTCTGTATTCTCCCCCGCTCTGCCGCCGGGTAACGAGGCTCCTCCTCCGACGGAGGGGAATATGGGGAGGCTGCTGCCGTCGGGCCCCTCAGTAATTCCAGGGACGCCCGTGCCGGCGATGTATCTCCAGCCCAGGAAGGCGCCGAGTGCCAAAACGAAGATCCCTAGGGTAGCCGCCACTAGTAATATAGCCTTGTTGGTCATCGTTTAATCTATTAAGAGCCGGGGCAGGCGTCGTTCGATCTGCAGATACAGTAAGACGTTGAGGTGCCTTGCTCTCTTCGGTGGATTCCTCCGCCTCTCTCGCATGAGTTCTTAAAATTAATTTCCTCTACATCGCTGGGATTGCAACCGCCTTGTGCCGCCGCGCAGTTCTGTTCATAGAGGGCCGGATCGAATGGGGTAATTCTGCACTCTGCGGTACCTAGTCTTGCCTTGGCGCGCTCGCAAAGTTCCCTTTCCAACGAAGATTCGGCGGGGGTAAGGCCTCGGGTCCCCATATCCGCAGTTGAGCCTGCTCCCACCCGGCTATTATCCACCCTAGGAACGTAAGCTACTTCAGTGCGGAGCTTGCTCAGCCCCGCATCCAGATTCACGAGCCGCGGGTTGATGGTGTAGAGGATGAGATAGGCGGTGAGGAGGAGGCCGATACCCCAGACCACCTGGGTGAGGTGCTTCTTAGCCTCCTCCTTCTTCACTACGATGTCTGAAGTCATGTAGGCGAAGCCGTAGAGGACGAAGAGGATGACGGCCGCTGTAGCGCTGAGGCCAAGGATCAAGTAGAAGACATTCTGGAGATATTGAGTGAGCGTGAGATCTGTGCCGATAACGCGTGGGAAATTCGGAAGCGGGCGCAGCAGCTCATAACTGAGCTGGGCCATGGCACTCTTCGTAGATACGAAGAGTGCCATGGCGGCGATTGCGATTTTCAACAAATTAGCGGTCATTGCCGAAGAAAATAGTGAATCCGTAGGAACCGAGCTGGGCGTACCTGCTCTCGTGGCTCACCTCGAGCGCGATCGTAGAGGCTCCGCTCTCCCCGTCCGTGCGTACGATGAGGCGCTCGTCTCCCGAGCTCCCCTTTCCGCCCACACTCCATACGTAGCGGAGTCGCGAGTCTCTCGAAGTGTCCGCGGAGAAGTAAAAAGGTACACCGAGGAAAGCGGCTTCGGCGCCCTGGAGGGTGAACTCCTTCCCCACCGCCCGATTATAGAGAACGCCGAGCACTGCGTTGTCCTCATAAATCACGACTTTCGGCTCCTCGTCCTTCAGATACATAGCTCTCCGGGCCCGATAACTCCCCGCGGGGTCAGCGATCTCTACCTCAAGGAGGGTTTCGTCGCTTGCGATCGAGGTGGTGAAGGAGGCCAAGCGCTTTCCTGTCCCGACGTACCCGGGGATGACCTCCCCGTCGCGCATCCACTTATAGTGCAGCTTCGCGGGATCGAGCGAGGTGCCGGAGAGGTCGGGATAGGCCACGGCGGTGACGAGGTTCTCGCTTGAAGGAAGAGCTTTCCCTCTATAGAAGGGAGGAGTATAGGTATCCGTCTGGTAGAGGATTTCCGCGCTTCGCGTCGCAGGTGCCTGTGCCCCTGCAAGCTCGAGGAAGCTGCCTCCGGAGAGGAGAAGGACGGACGCGAGGACTGTGAGGCGGAGAATCTTCATTATTTTTGAAGCGAAAGTTCCGTCTTCGCCTTCTTGATGGCGAGGAGCTGGGAGGGATCCGAGGTGATGATCTGATCCTCCGTGTAGGAAGCGATGACCTTCATGGCGACGTGCTTGAGTCCGGCGAAGAAGATCCCCTCCCCTACGTCGGACTCGAGGAGGAGGTATTTCTCTTCGTCCGTGAGGTTGAAGGTCTTCTGCACCTCATCGATCGAAGAGGGCGACTGCTTGAGGAGAAGCTGTATGGAGGAGTTCGTGATGATGGGGAGCCCGTAGGGAGACTTCAGGAAGTCACTCACGTCCTGGGTAATGGTGGCGAGGCCGAGGTAGTACTTGCGGCCGCGCTTCGCGAGGCTGTAGAGGAAGGAGGCGGTATCCTCCGACTTCATCATCCACCACGCCTCATCCATGACGAGGAGGCGCTTCTTGATGTTCTTCCTCACCGCGTTCCAGATGTAGTGGGTGATGAGGTACATGGCGACAGGCTTCAGCTCGTCCTCCATGTCGCGCACGGAGAAGACCACGAACTTCTTGTTGATATCCACGTTGGTCGGGCTGTTGATGAAGCCGGCCCAGGTGCCCCGCGTGTACTTGGAGAGCCTTTGCGCGAGCGAATCCCCTCCCTCCATGCCGGAGAGCACCATTTCGAAGTCGGACATGAGGGGCGGCTCGATGTTCGCGAAGTTGGAGTCGGGGGTGATGTCCTTCAGCGCGTAGGTCTCGGTGATCGCGCGGTCGATGATGGCATCCTCCTCCGGCGTGAGGCCGCCGAGCATGATGCGGAAGAGGCCGACCAGGTTCACCGTGTTCGAGCGGAGCACGTCCGAGGGCGATTCGTCTTCCCCGGGGAGCGGGAGATCGAAGGGGTTGATGTGGTGGTCGGAGGTGAGGGAGATATTGAAGTACCTGCCGCCGACCGCGTCCGCGAGGTACTCGTACTCCTTCTCCGGGTCGATGACGATGACCTCGGTGTCGAACATGAGGCTGCGCAAGATCTCGAGCTTAGTAGCGTAGGATTTTCCGGAGCCGGACTTCGCGAAGGTGATGGAGTTGTAGTTCTCGAGCGAGAAGCGGTCGAAGAGCACTAGGCTCGAGTTCTGACGATTGATGCCGTAGAGGATGCCTTTGTCGGAGGTAAGGTCGAAGGAGATGAACGGGAAGAGGCTCGAGAGGGGCGAGGAGTTGAGCTTGCTGTGGACGTTGAGCTCGTCCGTCCCGAGGGGCAGGATGCTCTTGAAACCCTGCTCCTGCTGGAAGAGGGCCGGCTTCACATAGACGAGCTTTGATTCGAGGATCGATTTGATCTCATTCTCCGCCTTGTCGAGTTCCGCTTCGGAGTCTCCGTAGACGGAGATGTAGAGGCCTACGTCGAAGAGCTTCTCCTGGGCCTGCTGGAGGGAGTCGCGCAGGCTCTCGAGGTCCTGGTAGGCGGTGTCGAGGATGGGGTCGCGCACGAGTCCCCTCTCCTGCCGCGTGTTTATCTGGCTCTCCACCTCGGCCACCTTCTTCTGGAACTGGCGGAGCACCCGCGCGGTGTCCACGGGGTGGATGAAGATGGAGACGTCGAAGACCTTGTCGAGGTTGATGACGGGGGCGAACCAGCTGTCCGAGAGGTAGCGCGGGTAGGAGATGACGAAGAAGCTCCGCACGATCTTGTCTCCGAGGTTGAGGCTTCGCGGGCTCACCTTGAGCGCGGAGGGAGCGATGACGTCCTTGAGCTCGAGGACGCCCGACTGGTAGATCTCCTTGGGGAGGATCGCGGTGAGCGCATCCTCTTCCTTTTTCTTCGATTTTAAGAAATCAAAAAGAGCCATATTAGGAAAGCTTGATCGGCTTCTCGAGTTCGCCTGGGTTGAACATCTTGTAGAAGAGCTCGATGGCCTCTTCCGTGCCGAGCTGGGCTACGCGCACGCCGATGCGCGAGAGCCCCTGGGCGACGACGCCGATGCGCTGTTCGAGCTGGGAGCGGTTCTCCTCGAACCCCGCAATCGCGTCTTTCTTGGCTTCGGCCGAGCTCTTGCCGAAGAAGCTGCCGATCCCCGAAGAGGCGCTCACGATCGCCGGGTTGTAGGGCACGATCACGAAGAAGTTCTTGGTCATGATGTTGCTCGACTCCGTGAAGTTCTTGATGAACTCGATATATTCCCTGGTCTGGATCTTGAGGAGCTCCCCTGACTGGGCCGCGTAGCGCTCCTCGAGGAGGGCGATGTAGGGGCGGATGTCGAGCTTGCGGGACTCGATGAATATCTGGACGCTGAATTCGAGAGAATTGAGGAAATTCTGGAACTGGAGGATGAGGGCCTTCTGCTCATCCTCGGATTTCAGGGAGAAGTTGAGGGAGGAAGTGAGAAGGAGCGCGCGGAGCGACCCGTCCTTGAGGACGACGATGCCGTCCCGCACCTCGCGGATGGGCACGAAATCCTGCGTTGCTTGCGAAGCGGGCATACTTAACACCATTGTAGCACCCCTCTTCCCTCTTTTTCCGTTTCCGGTGGGGATGTTTAGCGCCGATTGAGCTTTTCGTTCACGTCGAGGCTCCAGGCGAGCTCCTTGAGCTTGCTCTCGGAGAGTTTGGGGCCCACGACGGGGCCTTCCGTGACTTTAGCCGCGGTTTCCTGAGGCTTCGGCGGCTGCTTTTTCCAGAGGTAGAGCTTGCTCTTGGTGGCGTAGGTAAAGGCGGCCTCCAGGACTTCGATGAAGGGCTTGTCGTTCACTCGGTAGAAAGCGAGCGCGAGCGCGAGGGCGGCGACAGGGAGGATGATCAGCGCGGCCATATATATAGGTAGCAGGCGGTAGGCCACGACCGAGAGCCCCGTGCCTCCAGCGAGGTAGAGGAACTGCCGGAAGGTGAAGGGACCGATGACCTTGTCCTCGACTTCGATGAATTGGGGTACCTGGAACTGCATATATCTATTCTACTCGATTGGCTCACGGTAGGGATCCACCGAGCGCCGCGCGGGAGGCTTCATCTCCGGCTTTATCTCGGTGACGCGGCGTGGTGCTTCGGTGATCGGTGCGGCTGGGGCTGGCGGGGGTACGGGTTTTGATGGCGCTGCGGAAGGCGGGACGGGAGCGGTGGCGGGCTCCTTCGCGGGTTCGGGTTGGTGCGAGGCTCCTGGAGCGGCGAGTTCATGTCCTGGATCCATGATCGGAGGCAGGGCGGCCGCCTTCTCCCCCTTCGGCTCAGCTGGTGCCGACTCCTTCTCGGAGCCGAGAACTTTAGCGTTGTGGGTTTCCGCAAGCGAGGGAGCATTTCTTACCGGTTCCGTTCGGAACACGGAAGGAGAAGGGTTCTCGATTTCCCGGAGCAGGCTGTCCCGGGTGATCATCGCCTCGTCTTCTTCTGCGGTGCCCTCGATCATCCTCGCCTTAATAGGCTCAAGGATGAATTCGTTCACGTCCGCCGCGATGTCTTGGGCAAGGGAGCTGTCCACTCCGAGATTCTTCTCCAGATTATCGGGGAATTCCTCGGAGTCTGCGAGTCCTACCAGGAGGAGCATGACTTCTGTTTCCAGATCGCCTACCTGGTCAAGAAGAAGCGAGCGTTTCTTGCCGATCGCTTGGACCGCCTGAGAGACCTCTGCCCCTAAGATAGCCTCCTGCACCAGACTTGGAAGCCTGTCGAAGCTCTCTTTTAGGATGTGTGCGGTTTCCTGATCCATAGTTTAGTGCGGCTTCTCCTCACCCTTCTTTCCTTCTGGGGGAGCCTCCTTGTCACCTCCTTTTTTAGCCTTACCCTCATCTTTTTTGTCCTCGTCGCCCGTCGCCTCTTTGAAGGCGTCTAGGAGTTTCTTGGTCTTGTCTTCCTTAAAGCTTTTCCGGATCTTTTCCGCGGCTTCCTTGTCTTTCCGGGCGATGATCCAGGTGCCAGGATTGAAGCCTTTTTGGGTCCCCTTCTTTGCATCCAGGCGGTCGGCATATATTTCTTGGCGGATGTTGCCTACCGTCTTCTTCTCTTTTTCAAGCTTATCTTTCTGCTTATCTAGCGAATCTGCGGTCTGTTCGAGATTTTTCTGCGCTCCCTCTTCGGCGGAGAGAGCCGCGGTTTGAGCGCTGAGATCGCTTTTTGCGGCTTCCATCCTCCTGTTGAAATCAGCCTGGAGATCCGGATGGATCGGACCGCCCGCTAACGCTGCCTCCTTCTCTGCGGCGATATCGCTCACGGCCTTTTCTGCAGCGGCTTTGCGCGCCCTAGCCTGATCTACCTTCGTCCTCTGGTCTCTGATGGCGTCGATGTTCTTCTCGATCTCTTTTTCCTTGTTCTTGATTTCCTCTTCCTTAGCTTTGATGGCTCTCGTGTCTTTACCGAGGACATCCTTTGCGAACTTCTCACGCGCCTCCACCTGGGTCTTGAGGAACTTGTCATACCCCCCTTCCCCTCCTGCTTTGCCGAGATCCGCTCCGATAGCCTTGGTGCCTTTTTGCAAGGGTTTCGCATTACGGAGATCGAAACTGCTTCCCGCGGCGTACTTGGAGGTCCGTAGGATGCCTGCCCCGAACGCGCTTCTCGCCGCGAAGTTTTTCAAGCCATCGCTTGTCGCGAGCTTGCTTGCAGCGCGGCCGAGCGTCATACGGCTGGCGCCGGCGATGCCCCCAACAGCGAGCCCAAGGGCCGTGCCCGCCCAGGAAGTGGCCACTTCCGAGATCTGGGCGGAGGCGCTTCTTGCGAAAGCAAGACAGCGATTCATGAGGATGAGGATGAGGATGAAAAGAAATATCGTTTTTACGGCGGAGAAGCTGTTCCCGCCGGAGGCGGCGAGAGCACCGAGACCCACAGCCTCTGTCTCCACGGTTGCTTTCACCAGATTCTTAATGAGGAGCAGGATGAAGAGGATGGCGAAGATATACGCCGGGGCGACCAGGGAGTAGCCAAGGAGGTCCGTGAACCACTTCTTCAGGTTCCCTTCGAGCCCCGGGATGGCGTAGGCCGCGAACATGAGGGGCGCCACCACGATGGAGAACATGAGTCGCACGGTGCGGATGATGAAGACAAAAGCTGCTTCGAGGAGAACATAGGCGGCGAAGAGGTAGAGGGTGCCCGCGAGGAACGCGACGAGGGCGGCATTAGTGTTAGTGGTTTCCGGTTTCCCTGCGAGCAGGACCTGCGGGTTTAGGTGCTGCAGGAAGGCGTCGGAGATGAGACTGTTGTCCCCTTGGGTGGGACCGGGAGCGCCCTTACGCGTTATCTGGTTGTAGGCGACGATGGCCACGCTGTTCCCCGCGTCTATGACCACGAGGGCGATGAAGGCGCTGAAGTTGATGAGCATCGCTCCGATGATCACCGAGACCACCTGCTTCTGCAGGGTCCCCGAGTCGGTGATATTGAGGATGGTGCGGATGGCGATGTAGATGAGCGCGAAGATAAAACCGATGTTCGCGATATCCCGGAGCACGGTCCAGCCCACCCTCACTCCTTCGCTGAGGAATAGGTTGCCTGTGGTAAGAGCGGCGATGTCGCCGATGCCGAGGCTCACCCGGATCGCAAGATCGAGGAGGTACGCCCCGGCCGCGAGAAGGAGCATGGCGATCTGCTGGTACAGCCAGGCAACTCCGAGAATCAGGTACCCTGCGGTATTGTCCAGGAGAAGGCCCCCGAGACTCAATGAGGGCTTTTCGGGGGGCGTGCCCGGCTGGCCCGCTGTGTTCGCAAAGCTGATGAGGGGCAGCAGAAGCACCGCGGCGGCGAGGAGCCACGGGAGTACTCTCCTCCATTTGAGCGCGCGCAATGTATGTAAGAAAGAAGGCATCGGTTAGTTGTTCCCTCCCCCGCCCTCGGTCTGGGGGAACGCGCGGCACTCCGTCATCTGCGTCGCGAGCCGAGGGCCGAGGCCATTCAGCGGATCTCCGGGGCGGCTCTGCGCCGCGTCGTAGAGGTTGGCCGACTCTTCGTTGAATTCCCGCTCTGCCTCTACCAGATCGCTGCGGGTGTGCGCGCGGGAGGAGAGTGAGGAATATTCCGTCGCGTAGCGGGAAAGGGCTTCTGGAGAGGTGGTCGCCCGCGCCCTCTCTCCGAGGAGAGAGAAGGCGGAGATGATCTCGGTGCTACTTGCGACTCGCTGAGCGAGCGGTGTTTTCTTGGGGAGGATGACGGTCGCGAGGGTGGAAGAGGCGGCCGCGATGCGCGTGCGCGCGAGGCCGATGTCGTTCCCGCTGAGGGAGAGCGTGCGCGAATTCAGCTTACCGTTGTAGCAGGAGATGATCTCGAGGGCTTTCCCTTCGGCGCCGGAGGGTGCGGCGTAGAGGTTGAGCGTGGCGCGCTTCTGATCCCGGTATTCGCTCTCCGTCCGAATGCCCTCCTCGATCGCGCCGAGGAGTCCGGTAGAGCCAGCGCCACCGGAGGAAGAATTCGTGGAAGCGAGCTGGTTGGTGTAGGGAGCGCCGCCGTTGTAGGAACTGTTAGAAAGCCCGTAGAGGCCGCCGGAACCGGTGAGCGCCATGCGCGCGAGCTGGGCCAGCAGCGCGGAGACTATCTGGTCGATGGACTGGGCGACCACAAGCTTGTCTTCGCCGAGCGCGAGCGCCTTGTTGAGCTGAGTCGCGATAACATCTCCGGGCGTAGTGATCCGGCAGACCGGCCTCTTTGTATTTTGACAATCGCCTCCTCCGGGGGCGCAGACCCGATCCTCCACGTCCTCGCAGACTTCGAAGCTCTTGAAGAGCCTGCCTGCCTGGAGCTTCTTGTCCTTGATGCCTACCGCCTCGGCGATCCTCCGGCTGAGCTCGCCTTCCGCGACTATGTTCGCCATGTAGGGGTTGTTCTCCGCGCGCGAGAGGGAGACGAAGCCGGCAAGCCCTCCTTGCGCCCAGTCCCCGTTCATGAATCCCTGGACGTTCGAGACAACGCGGGTGATGGTGCACTGTGCTCGCTTACGGAATTGATTGCCGCGGTGGTTGAGGATGAGGGAGAGCCGGATACTCTGCGGATAACACATGAAATCGAGATCGTTACTCCGAAGGAACTTTTCGAATTCGAGGTTCGCTACCCGCAGGAACTCGTCCTGCAGATTCTGCACGAAGGCGGGACTGCCCTGGAAGCCGCTGTTGATCCAGTCCACGATCGCCGCGGTGATCGCCTGGATGATCATGGTGGAGAGGTTCCAGCCGATGGGGTCGAGCACCGCCGCCTTGAAGGCGAGGTAGCTCGTCTTGATGGCGGTGATCGTGCTCTCTATGGTCGTCTTGATCGTGTTCCAGAACAGGGCCCCCGGGGCTTCCACCGTAGACATCTGCGCCTCCGCCTGATCGGGGAAAAGGGCGAGCCCTATGGGCAGGAAGAGCCCTAGGATGAGGATCGGTACCAGGAAGTTTTTAAAGGAAGCGAAGGACATTAGAAGCTTTTGGCGATGGAAATCAGGAGAGAGCCCGGCTCATTCTGGGCGAAGGCGACGCCCTTTTGGTCGAAGAGCTGCTTGAGGCCTAGGACGGAGGCGGCGAGCGCCTCCGCGCTCTGCTGGTATTTCTCGAGATAGAGCACGGTGCGCACCGGGTCATTGAACGCGACCCGCATCGCTTCCACCGTGTCCCCCATGGCGGAGAGGGCGTTCACGAAGGCGAGGTGCTCGTCGAGGGCTTCGCGCGGCACCCGTACGCGCAGGCTGTAGGAGAGCAGGTTGTGATAAGAGGTGCTGATGGGCGCGAGCGCGGCGAGGGCTGCGCGGTCGCTCCGGTCGAGGGCCTGGGAGAGGATGGCGGCCTCGTTGATGTTCTCGCTCGAATTGTCCGCCACGATCGCTCCGAGTTCGTTGCCGTACTGCCTGATGGCGGCTGCGCTCGAGTCTTCCGAGAGGGAGAGGTTTCCGGCGGAGTAGGTGGTGAAGCGGAGGGTGATCTTGCCGAGAGTCTCGCTGATGATCCTCTGCTCTCCGGCGGCATCGAGCTCTCCCCCATTCTGGTTCTTGGTGAACTCCGTAAAGAGGCTCCGGGCGAGGAGGTCGGTGAGGGTGCTCGAAGAGAGATCGGTCGCAGGATTGAGGGGCTTCGAGATAAGGGAATTGAACTCCGCTTGCCAGTCCTCCGTGGGGGCGGCGGCCTTCTGGGCGGCGATGCGCTCCTTGATGAGCTCCGTGAGGTTAGCCGAAGCTTCGCTGGTAGTCCCCGAGACCGCCGTGAGCTTCCCCTCGGCGGGTTCTTTCGAGAGGAAGCTCGCTCCCACGACCAAGAGAAGAGCCGCTCCTATGGATCCCGCCATATACGCAAAAGTTCTACTCGGGAGGTAGCGAGCAAATGGCTCCATAGCCCTTACAGTATAACATCGAGAGCGCCCTTTTTACTTCGTTTTACACACTTCTTGGAGGTTTTTCGCGAGCGCGAGCCACTCCGCGAGCGAAAGGTCCTCCGCGCGCACCGTTTTCTCCTTTCCGAGCGCTCCGAGCGCCCCGTCTATTCCCTCCGGAGAGCAGATTCCTGCGAGGTTTCCGCCGAGCTGCTTGCGTTTGTGGGCGAAACCGGCCTTGAGCACCTTGAAAAAGAAGCTTTCGTCGCTTGTCTCGAAGCATTTCCGGGAGATTCCGGCGATGTGGAGTATGGCGGAATCCACTTTGGGCGGCGGGGAGAAGCTGCCGGCAGGCACCTTCTTGACTATGGAGGGGGTGCCGTAGGCCTTAACTGAAAGGGAGAGGAGGCTCTCCTTCTTGTCCTTGGCCACGATACGCTCCGCCACCTCCTTCTGGACCATGAGGGTCATGGAGAGCGGCTGGTGCTCCGCCGAGAGGAAACGGCGGAGGATGTCCCCGGTGAGGTAGTACGGGATATTGGCGGCCACCTTGTAGACGCCGAGCTTCCGCGGCTCGAAAGAGGAGACATCCCCCTCGAGGAGGGTGAGTTTTTGGCGCTCTATGGCCTCCGCAAAGCGCTCCCGGAGCCCGGGCAGGAGATCCGCATCCTTCTCTATGGCGACGAGCTCCGCTCCGTGGTTGAGGAGCTCGGCGGTGAGGATGCCGGTCCCCGGCCCTATTTCGAGCACTACCTCTCCCGCGCGGAGATCCGCGGCCTTACAGAGGGCTTCTGCGGCGCTCCGCGAGGTGAGGAAGTGCTGGCCTAGATGTTTCTTGGCTCGCATCCCTCAATACTACTCCAGATAGATGACTTTGCCGTGCGGCCGGTCTTCTTCTTCCGCCTCGAGGAGATTCTCCGCGATGTCCTCGAGGAAGTGCGACGGCATGTTTATCCCCCGGGAGCCGAAGACCGTGCGCACGGACGCGTAGGTCAGGAAGAGCTTCTTCCTGGCCCGGGTGAGCGCCACGTAGAAGAGGCGCCGCTCCTCTTCCTTCTCCTCAATCTTCTCCTCGAAGCCGCGCTTGTGCGGGAAGAGATCCTCTTCGAGCCCGGTGATGAAGACGTAGTCGAACTCGAGCCCCTTGGAGGCATGCACGGTCATGAGCTTCACTCCCGCCTGCTTCTTCTCGAGGTCATCCTGGTCGCTTGCGAGTGCGGCCTCCGTGAGGAGCTTCTCGATGCCCTCCGGCGCCGGGAGCGCGTCGTACTTCTCCGCGAGCGCCACGAGTTCGTACATGTTCTCGAGGCGCTCCTCGTCTTCCGCGCTCTTGGTCTCGTACGCTTCCTTGAGGCCGCTCCGGGAGAGCGCGAAGGCGACGGCTTCGGAGGCGGAGGTACTCCCGATCTTCTCTGCGATTTCCTTGAGGGCGAGGCGGAAATTCGCGATCTTGAGCCGCATCGCGGGCGGGAGTTCCGCTTCCTTCCCCTCGAAGATCTTGAGCGCCGTGGTCTTCCCTATCCCGCGCGCTGGCGTATTGAGGATGCGCTTGAGATCCCCGAGCGCTTCGGGATTGAGGGAGGCGCGGAGGTACGAGAGGAGGTCTTTCACTTCTTTCCGCTCGAAGAAGCGCACGCCGAGCACCTGGTAGGGCACGCTTTGCTTGAGGAAGGCTTCTTCGAGCGCGCGGGATTGGAAATTCGCGCGGTAGAGCACCGCGATCTCCTCCGGTTCAGAGCCAGAAGCTATGAGAGAAGCGGAGGTCTTCGCGACGAAGTGCGCTTCCGCTTCCTCGTCGTAGGCTCCGTAGAGCGCGATCTTCTCCCCTTCCGCATTCTCCGTGAAGAGGTTCTTGTCCTTGCGCAGGGTGTTCTTGGCGATGACCGCATTCGCGGCCTTGAGGATGGTCTTGGTGGAGCGGTAGTTCTCCTCGAGGAGCACGACCTTGGCCTCCGGATAGTCGTCCTCGAAGCGCATGATGTTCTTGAAGTCCGCGCCCCGCCAGCTGTAGATGCTCTGATCTATGTCCCCCACCGCGCAGATGTTGCGGCTCTCCCCCGCGAGGAGCTTGGCGATGTCGTACTGCACGCGGTTGGTGTCCTGGTATTCGTCGATGTGGACGTGCGTCCAGGTCTTGCGGTAGTGCGCGAGGATTTCTTTGTGCGCACGCAGGAGGGAGAAGGTCTTGAGGAGGAGGTCGTCGAAATCGAGCGCCTTCTCCGCCTGGAGCGCCTTTTCGTAGCCTGCCCAGACGGAAGAGAGGATGTCGCTCCGCGCGTCCCGCGTTTCGCGCTCTTGGAAATCGGCAAGGGTCTTCCCCTGCCCCTTGAGTCGGGAGATACCTGAGAGGATCTTGCTCGGTTCCCACTGCTTGGGGTCGAGGCCGGCGGAGACGAGCGCGGCTTTCACCGCGGAGAGCGAATCGGACCGGTCGAATATGGAAAAATGGCGCGGGAGGCCTAAGACGCGATGGTTCTCGCGGATGATGTGGACGCCGAGCGCATGGAACGTGCTCACGAAGGGGCGCTCGTAGATGCTCACGGGGAGATTGATGTCGCGGCTCTCCGAGAGGAGCTTCTCCACGCGCTCGCGCATCTCCTTCGCGGCCTTGTTGGTGAAGGTGATCGCGAGGATGTTCGAGGGATTCACGCCCTCTTCGATGAGGCGGAGGATCCGGTGAGTGACCGTCTTGGTCTTCCCCGCGCCGGCGCCCGCGAGAATAAGAAGAGGGCCGGAGGTGTGGAGGACGGCTTCCTTTTGACGCTCGTTCAAACCAAGAAGACTCTGCATCCGCAGAGTCTACCACACGAGTCTGAGGCTGCTCTTTCCCCTACACGAGCGCCTTCATGGTGCCGATGAAATCTTCCTTGAAGACTTCGATCTCTTCGGCGACGACCTCGTCGAGGCGAGGGATCCTCTCCTTGAGGAAGAGGTAGAGGGCGTCCGAGGCAGGGTCCTGCTCCTGCTTCTTGAGGACCGCGTCGAATTCCTTGCGGTCGTCCGCGGAGAGCTCTTCCATGGCGCGGGTGATGACCCCCTGAAAGATGAGGTTGCTGATGCGCTCGAGGATGGCGTCCTGCTCTTCGGAAGAGAGCTTGTCGATGCCGAGCGACTTGAGGAGGTTTTTTTGTATGGCGGCGATCATATATGAATTATGCCGTGAGAGTGGCTTTGACTGCTCTCTTCACGAACTGCTCGACTTTCTCCTGGGGTCCTGGCTCGAAGCCGCACTGCGCTATGAGGGAGCGCTCGAGCCTCTGGAGCTTCCCGAGCTCTCCCGGATTAAGATCCATCGCGCGCGCCTGTGAAGGCGTGGCCGCGAGGACTTCGCGCGCGCCGCACTTCTTTCCGGTGTTCCAGGCATGAGTTTCGTTGCCGTCCTGATTCAGAAAGCCGAACCAGGAGGAGCTGCCGAGGTATTCGTTCACCACGTTTTTGACCTGTGCTTGGAGAACCTCTGGGCTCACTGCTTTAGGGCTTTCGACCCCAGGAGCGGGGGCGACGTCTCGTGTAGGAAGGTCACTTGATGGCGCAACTTCCGTTCCGGAGACGGAGGCTTTCGGCTTGACCATGTTCTGAATGACTTCGTCACCGATCCTCTGTCCGGGGTTGGTCTTCTGCCACTCCGCTACCCTCTCGGCGATGATCGCGTTGTTTGCCCTTATACGCGCGGTATCCTCGGGATTCAGATTCGCGGCTCGTGCGAGCCACTTATCTACCACGTTCTTGTCTTCGAAGAAGCGGGTCAGGTTGAGCTTGTCTCCCGGCCTCAGATTATTGAGATCCGCCACACGGCCGTCCGGCTGGGTCGCGATTGCCTTGAGTTCTGCTTCGGTGAAGCCTTTCCGCTGCGCGTAGAGGTTTTCGATCAAGTTGGTCTGAGCTTCTTTGCTGAGATTTTCCAAGAGCCCAAGTTTTTTGGCCTCGACCGAGAGGCTTTTAAGGACTCCTTCTCCTTTTTTGACTTCGTGGAAGATGGCACCAGGCTTCGCGGGTGCGGGGGCGGCTTCTGCGGGAGGCACTACAGGAGGGACTCCTGTGCGCGCCGCAGGATCCGGATAATTCGGGATATTCGGCTGCTCGGCGAGGCCGGGCGCGTTGGGCGAAGTCGTTCTTCCTTGTGGCGACGGCGCTTCGGTTTCAAAAACTATACCCGGGCGCGCCTCCACAATGCCTTGCCTATTTTCTCCCTGCCACTGGCTGTCGAAGCTCGGCATGTCGTGGGTGATGGTCGGAGTGACTCGCTCGTGAGTAGGAAGGCCGGACTGGAGGCGCGGAGGCGTCTCTGTCGATTCGAGCGAAGATCCTTTTGTGTAAGAGCCGTCGATGAGGGAAGCGGATCCGGCTCCGGATGGAGGGAGGAACATCGTGGCTATACCACTGCTGAAACCGAAGCCTGCGCCGGTAAGTGCTGCGCGTAGAGTTGCGCGCAGGGTGGTGGCCCCTTTGTATTTGCTCTCGGCCTTGGTCAGTGCTTCAAGGGCTTGCGCGGAAGCCTCGAGATCCCCTGCCTTAGTGGCGTCTTCAAAATCCCGCCTCTCGTCTTCGAGAGCCGCATCCATTTTTGCTTCTCTCTTGTTCGTATATTTCTCCGCCCATTTCCCGCCGGCGTACACGCCGATCGCAGCCATGCCGAGACGGACACCGATTATAAGACCAGTGATTTCCTTGGGGCCGAGACCCGCCGCTTTAGCAAGTCCCATACCTGCGAGCACGCCCGCTCCTGCCGTGGCGTATTTAAGGTACCAATGGTCCTTATTGAACTTGGCCCACGCGGCACTAAAGCGAGCGAGCTTCTCGCGTACTGGCGCAGGGAAGGTTTCCCTGCGTGCATCATTCCGTGCCTGATAGAGAGCGGCTGAAGTTTCGGCGCTGATCGCCTGTCGTCGCGCTTCTTGCTGTTCCCGGATGACACTTTCTTTGGTACCGGCGGCGAGACCTTCGCGTCTGATCCTGTCTTCTTCTTGCGCGATATACGCCTTTACTTTATCCAGGTACTCCCTTCGTGACTCCTGAACCTGATCGTCGTTTTCAGCTTTTTGAACGACTTTCTCCTTGGTTACGCGCAATCGTTTATATATATTTTCTGTGGCACGCTCCTTCTTGCCGATGAGGAGGCTTGTTTTGAGAAACTGAGCGTAAGCTTGGCGAGCTTCCTCGGCCTCCTCGCTAGGAGTCTTTGGATCCGGGTTTTCTAGGTCCAGAACCTTGGGTGTTGCCGCTTTTTTTGGGGGTTCCCCTCCGCCCTTTGTGCGGTCGGGCATCTCATTAATAGAAGGCATCCCTTTTCGTACAGGCGCAGCGGGGGTTGCGGGCGTTGTGCCTGTAGCGCTGCCCCCGTTCGCTCCGTCTTCAGAAATTATACGTCTGATGCTCGCGAGGATTTCCTCCATGGGGGGTTGTTCCCCGTCTTTCGGAACGCCGCCAGGCGCTTTCGTTGCCGGAGGTACGACTTTGGGAACAGCGGGCGGCGTGGGCGGAGGAGTCTCTTCGTCGGTGCTGAGGGGGGCCGTCTCACCGAAAACTTTGGCGATTTCCTCAGGACTTATGCCTTTTGCGCGCAGGTCGTCCTTGTATTCCGAGAAAAATTCTTTGATGAGGTCATCCGCTTCCCTATCCTTCTCTACGAGTTTCGCGATCGCCTCTTCATCTTTTCCCCCGGTACCGCGATGGGCTTCCGTTGAAAGACTTTTTAGTTCCTCCAAATTCGCATCAAGCTCGGAGAGATAATCCCTGAGAGTGAAATTAAAATCTACCTTGGTTGCTCCTAAAATTTTGCCGTATCTGGCCGAAGCCTCCGCTTTCCGACGCTCTGCATCGGAGAGAAAAGTGGAGCTCAGGACGCGAGCCTTCTCCGTCAAAGAAACCTTCTTGTCTGTAGGTGCAGCCTCGCGCTTCTCTCTGCGGCCATTCTTTGGAGGCGCGGGCTCTTCGGGCTCTTTCTCGCTCTTTTTTTCGATATCTGCGCGCGGTTCCCGTTCTCTCGCAGGCTTCTCCACCTGCTTATCGGAAGTCGGCACCTCCCCTCCCTCTTTCGTCAGATTCCGCAATTCATCCTCCACAGAGCGTAGCTCATTCTCGAGCTGAGGGACCTTTATTTCAGCTTCCTTACCCTTGCTTCTCTCTAGTTTTGAAATCTCCGCTCGCAATCCGGCAATTTTCTCTCGAAGCTTCTGGGCGCCGTATACATTTCCGGCTTTTATGAGTTCCGCGCCCATCTGCTTGTCCTCCGGAAGATTGGCAAAATCCCGGGTGGAGACCTGTGCCTTATTGACTCGTATAGTTCCGTTAGCGGGGATGATGCCGCTGCGCTTGCTGCGCCGCATCTTCCGCATATCTCGCTCGTATTCCTCCTTGAGCTTCTCCAGAGCCTCGTCCCTTATCTTCTCCGCCATCCCAGGAGAAATCTTCGGATTCTTCAGGTTCCCCAGGACGTTGGCTTGGACGGCCTCTTGATCCTTCTCGTACCTTCGGATCCTCTCCGCCTGCTCTGGGTTCATATCCGCGAGGTCCCATTCGCGCCAACTTCCTTTTGCTTTTAGGCGCGCCTCCTCATCGAGCCCTGCCTGCTTAGCTTCCTCTATGGCTCGCTCAGTGTTCTCTTCCTTTACTCCAAGGCGGAGAGTCTGTTTTTTTCGGGGTTTTTCGTCTTCCTTCCAGTCTGCTTTAGGCTTGAGAACCTCTTCTCCTTTGGACTCTGTATGAAAAATGCGAGGATTCTCGGGCATGTGCCTACTATTGTACCTCCCGATACCCTAAAACCCCCATTCGGAGGATATCCACAGGGGGTCTCTGGAGCGGTTGACTAATCCCCCCTGGAGGCTATAGTGGATAGGTCCGCACCCCAGATATTCCCAATATACGGCTTTGTTAAGCCATATATAGCGACCGTACGACCGCCGCGCCCCTTAAGAATAGACCCATTTCGACTCCCTCCCAGGACTCCCGCCCGCGCTACTCAGTCCTCTCCGCGGCCTACGGGACGATATATAGGAAAATCACGAGCGCCCTCTTGGCGGCGCCCTTCTTGCTTTCTGCCCTCCCCCTCTCGGCGGAGGCGGCTTTTTTCCCGGTAATTCCGCTCTTTTTCGATAAACCGAAGGCGGTAGTGGTCCCGGAGAAGCCTTTGAGCGTCCAGACCATGCCCCTCCTCCAGGCGGCGGTGAACGTGGACCCGAATCCGGCCAAGGGCGGCGGCGACATCACCATCGTGGGCAGCGCCCTCCTTGCGGAGAACGGCCCTTCCGGCACCATCCGCGACGTGGAGGAGCGCGAAGTGAACCCGGATCACATCAGCGTCTATGAGGTGCGCGAAGGCGATACGCTCGCGGAGATCGCCAAGCTCTTCGGCGTCTCCGTGAACACCATCGTCTGGGCGAACGACCTCAAGAGCCGCTCAGTGAAGACGGGCGATACGCTCGTCATCTTACCGGTTTCCGGAGTACAGCATACGATTCAGAAGGGCGATACCCTGGCGAGCATCGCCAAGAAGTACAAGGGGGACGTGACCGAGATCGCGCAGTACAACGAACTGGCGGAAGACGCCACGCTCGCCGTCGGCGAGACTATCATGATCCCGGACGGCGAAGTGCCTGCTCCGAAGCCGACCTCGAGCGGCGTGAAGCCGAAGATCAAGGGCAGCGGCCCCTCCCTCGCCGGCTACTACACCCGTCCGATCGCGGGCGGCCGCCGTACCCAGGGCGTCCACGGCTACAACGGCGTGGACCTCGTCTCCTCTTACGGCGCCTCGGTCTATGCCGCCGCTGCCGGCCAGGTCATCGTGAGCCGCAATTACGGCTACAACGGCGGCTACGGCAGCTATATCGTCATCCGCCACCCCAACAACACGCAGACCCTCTACGCCCACCTCTCCGCGAACCTCGTCTTTCAGGGAGCGTACGTAGAGAAGGGGCAGATAATTGGCGCAATCGGCAACACCGGCAAATCGACCGGTCCCCACCTCCACTTCGAGGTCCGCGGCGCCGCGAATCCGTTTTAATAGAGAAGAGAAGCGGCAATGAAAAAATCCCCGCTCAGGGGATTTTTTGTGCACATGCTTTCAGTTAGGCCTCCTTGTGGGCAAGACAGGTGGCAGCGGCGGGGTTTGCTTCGAGGCGAGCCTCTTCGATCGGAGCATTACAGACGCGACAGACGCCGTACGTCCCTTCTTCGAGGCGGCGGAGCGCATCCTTAATCTCGTTGTAGCGGATCTCGAGTTGCTTCACTATGCCCGCGTTGTTCCCGAACTCTTCGACGACGTCCGCCTGGTCTACGGTGTCGTCTCCGGGCGGGGTGTCGTAGTCGGCGGGCTTAGCTTCCCAATCGGTCGGGCTGTCCGGATTGCGGCGGGCGACGCTCAGGAGCTCCTTTTCGACGAGCGCGAGTTCTTTTTCGAGTACAGATTTGAAGCGGGCGGTATCGATAGTCATGGGCTAATGATAACAGAGGGCTTTGCGGCTGCAATCAGCGGGCCTCCGGAGAGCGGACGATGGCGACGCGGCGGATGATCTCGCCGAAGGTCTGCTCGTTGGTGGCGATGACGAGCGTCTCGCGGTCGATGAAGCTGTAGAGGAGGAGGGTCCTGCCCTCCGCAGAGCGGAGGACGCGTGCGTCCTTGTTCCCGAGGACCGCGTCGCTCCAGAGGATGGCGGTGAGCGAAGAAGAAGCGTTCGCCCAGTCGGCAGCGGGACGGAGCGCGCGGCCGAGGCGGAAGGGAATGGATTTCTCCCACGCGAGCATCCCGGCGAAGGAGGTCTCGTAGGTGTCCGGCTTCAGGATGAGGAAGGGCTGGTTGCCGTCGAATATGTGAATGCCGAAGAGGAAGGGATTCGAGAGCGTGCGCGTCACCTCCGTCGGCGCCTCCGGATCGAGCCGCGAGAGGAACTCGCTCCCGAGGAGAGTGCGGGAGATCCCCTCCTCCGATTCTATGGGGACGACGGAGACCACCGCGCCGAGCCCTCCGGTCGCTTCCTGCCGCGCGCGGGCGAGTTCGCTGACGAGCATGTCGCTCGATGCGTCGCGCACGTTCAAGAGACGGTACTGTTCGGTATAGATATAGTCGGGCGGGAGGATGACGTTCTGTGCGCCCTCATCCGGAGCGCCGCCGAAGAGGTAGTAGAAAATCCCTCCGAGGGTGAGGAGAACGCCGAGCCCGAGGAGGAAGAAGCCCACCACCTTGGCTTTGCGTAAAGGCTCCGCCGCTTTGTTCTCGAATTGCGCAGCCTCGCGCGCGCGGCGCTCCGTTTCTGCCGCGGCCATGGAGACGACGGTGGTCTTCCCGCTCGCGAGTCCTTGCTCTACATCGCCCTTCAGGGTGCGGATGGTGCGGAAGGAATTGCTGATGGGCGTCGTCGAAGGAGCTTCGTTCTTGGGAGATTCGGGATCCATTAGCGGAATTATATCATCACCGTCTTTCCTCGAAATGTTTCTTCAAGAGAGCGTATCTCCTCTCGGTGTCAGGGTAAGAGAGGGCGCGCTCGCGCTCCCTCTCTTCTGTCGGCAGATTCTCCGGAAGCCTGCCTTCGAACTGCTCTAGCGTGAAATCTATCTCTTCGCCATTCGGCAATCGGTTGGAGTAGTGGGAGCGGAGGTATTCGAGCCCCGGGATGCCTGCAAGGGATCGGCGCAGGAGACTCCCGCCGAAGAGTTCCTGTGCCAAAAGCGAGACGACGGCACAATGTCCCCACAGCGGATTCTTTTCGCTCCAATTTTGCGGATCTGCGCTGGTTTCTCGAGCGCAGATCAAGGGGACAAGTTCTTGGAATCTCTCGATAGTCATCTATTTATCTAAAGAGAGGCTGATGCGGCCGCGATCGTCCACGTTCTTCACTCTCACTCTGATGCGTGCGCCCTCCTGTGGCAGCGCCTCCGTATGCGCGCCCATCTCGGATACGTGTAACAAGCCTTCCGCCCCTTCTCCGAGGTGCACGAAGGCGCCGAAGCTCGTCGTCTTCGTGACGATACCCTCGAAAGTTTCGCCCGGCACGTAGTCGTGGATGATCTCGCCG
>DASPJT010000039.1:0-3325 GCA_035628455.1 Minisyncoccota bacterium | reverse complement strand
ATCTCGCCGAACTCGGCGTAGGAATCTTCCGCGCGGATCTCCGCGCTCCAGATGCCGAAGCGCGCGCCGGAGAGGGAGGAGCGGCGGAGGGAGAGCGTGGCTTCCGTCGCCGCGCCCCGGAGATCGATATGCGCGTTCGCGCTGTCGAGGACGAGCTTCTCCGTCACGATATGCGCTCGCACGTTGCTGCTCTCGAGAGCGAGCGACAGCGCATCTGCGGTCACCTTCCCGGCGAGGTTGCCGTATCTCATCTTCACATCCATCCCTTTCCCCACGAATTCATCGAAAAACACTGAACCGCCTTCGATCTCCATCGCCGCGATGTCCGGAGAGGTCACCACGACCGAGGGGAGCGCGCGGCGGCAGAAGAGCATGCAGGTGCTCGTCGCTTCCTGCCGCGAGACGAAGAGGGTGCCGTCTCTCACTTCCGCGTTGATGCGGCCGAGGTCCCCGAGCTTCCCTTCGAGCACGACGCTCTGGGTATCGCCGCGGCGGAGAGTCACGCGCGCATCGGAGACATCCACCTTCTCGAAAGCGCCGGCTTCCAGCTCCCGGCTCGCCTCCTGGTAGTCGGGATGCGTCGAGGTGTACGCGTAGTAATCGCCCGCGATGCGGGTGGCGGCGGCGCCGGAAGCGATGACCGCGAGGCACCAGATGCCGACGAGCCCGAAGCCGACGCTGCTCCCGATCGCGCTCCGGCTGCGCACCATGCGGAACCCGAGGAGGAGGATGAAGAGGAGGGGGATGAGGAGGACGACGTAGCCGGCGCCGACGGAGAAGGCGAGGAGGTTCTCAGATATCGCTTCGCGGATGGAAGGGTCGAGGTAGGGCTTGTCCCAGTTCGCGACGATGACCGAGAGTAAGGCGGTGAGCGCCAGGATGGCGAAGAAGGAGAGGGCCGTGAAGAGCGCTCCCAGGATCTTGCCGACGAGCGGGAAGGCCTTGTGGCGGAGGAAGCGGAGGAGCGCCATGACGACTTCGGCGGGGAAGTAGATGATCTTCTGCAGCGCGCCCCGCTCCTTCGCCTCGCTGAGACGCTCCTTCACCACGCGGCTGATGCCCTCCAGGGTCACGCGGTCCCCGCGCATCTCGAGCTTCTGGCTCGCGCTCGCGGCTTCCGGGATGAGGAGCCAGAGGAGGAGGTAGATCAGGATGCCGGAGCCTCCGAAGAAGACGGAGATCGCGAAGAGGGAGCGCACGATGAGCGGCGCGATGTTGAAATAGGCGGCGATGCCCGAGGCGACGCCTGCGATGACCGCATTGTCCGTGTCGCGGTAGAGCTTCTTCATGCCCGGCGCTTTCGCTGCGGGCCCGGCGTCCGCGGATTCCGTCTCGAACTCCGAAGCGGCGCCGATCTCCGCGATGACCGCGTCCACGTCGTCCTCTGTGACGAGGCGGTGCTTCCGCTCGAGGAGCTTCTCGGCGATGCGCGATTCGATGTCGCGGATGATCTCCTCCCGGTCCTCTTCGCCCCTGAAGTGGGACGCGAGGGAGGCGAGGTAGGCGGAGAGCTTTTCGTAGGCTCTCTCCTCGAGCTGGAAGAGGGTCTTCGCGATGGTGATGTGTATCGTCTTTTCCATGGTTAATCGGTTAGCGAGCTGATCGAGGCTGATAATCCCTTCCAGGTCTTCTTGAGTTCGGCGAGCGTCTCCTTGCCCTTCTTGGTGAGGGCGTAATACTTCCGGGGCGGGCCCGACTTCGATTCCTCCCAGTCGTATTCGACGAGGCCCTGGCTCTTGAGGCGGGAGAGGAGGGGATAGAGGGTGCCTTCGACGACGAGCAGGTCCGTCTCCTTCAGCTTCTTCAGGATATCCGTCGAGTAGGTGCGGTCCTCGGAGATGACGAGGAGGATGCAGAACTCGAGGAGGCCCTTGCGCATCTGCGAGCGCTTCTGTTCCAGGGATTCTTCGTGCATAGAGAGGAGTATATGACCTAGTACCTTGTAACACAAGGTACTACCATGAAAAGGTGGGGATAACAGAAACCGCCGCGCCTAAAGGCGCGGCGGTTTCGAGGGGAAATAGGCTTACTGCGCGCCGCCGCTGCTGCCGGGGAGATTCACGTCGATATTCGCGCCGCCGCTCGGGGCTGCCGCGCCGCGTCCCTTGAACCACCAGACGCCGCCTGCCACCAGGATAATGAGCACGAGCACGATGAGGATCGTGTTCGTATTGCTGCCGTTATTGTTGTCCATGTGCGAAAAAGATTACCTGATAGAGCCCGCTTTTTAAGTATACCCCGACCCGGGGCAGAGGCTTATGTATACAGACGTACGCGGGGGCGGGGGACTTACTGAGAAAAAGAAAAGGGAGGGTGCCGAAGCCACCCTCCCCATGGTTTGCGCCCGTGACGTTGCTCGACTTTCATCCCTGGTGGCGCCACTCAGGTGTCAATAAGGTTTTCCCAGATCCAACCGAGGGAACGTCGTTCCCAACGAGAAGAGATGATCCAGTATTCCCAACATGACGTAGTCGTCCTAAAGAGCAGCGCTTCGCAGTCCAAGGGGACCCATTTACCCACGCAAGGCTTGACGGTTGCTAGCGGCGCGTGGCCGCCTCAACCTAAGGACCCCGAGCACGGACATACGTAGCGTAGCACTCCCTGTCGGGTGTGCAAGTCCGGAAAAAATAAAGCCGACCTGTAAAGAACACGAAAGTGTTCAGGGTCGGCGGACAAGGGGTGTGCTGACTTCGATCAGTTAGCACGAAGGGACAGCTGCGAAGAATGAGCTGGGAAGTGAGGAAGGGGTGGTGGGGCGGGAGGGGGACTACCTAGATAACCTATGGCGCCGGGAAAGGTTACGGAGTAGAGTGGCCGGGCGCGGTATCATATATACATGGCTGACATAGAGAAGCGGAAGATAAAGCACATCGAGCTCGCCTCGCTCCCCGAATCCCAGATGGGCGGGGACGCTTTCGCGCGCTACCGCCTTCCGTACCGCGCCCTCCCCGAGATCTCGCTTGGAAACGTGGATACCCGCACCGAGCTTCTCGGGAAGACTCTGAGCCAGCCCCTCATCATCGCCTCCATGACCGGCGGCTCCGAGCACGCCCGGCTCATCAACACCCGCCTCGCGCGCGCGGCGGAGAAGCACCAGGTCGCCCTCGGCGTCGGCTCCCAGCGCATCGCCCTCGAGAATCCGGAGGCGGAGGCCACCTTCAAGCTCGTGCGGGAACTCGCCCCTTCTGCCGTCATCTTCGCCAACATGGGCGCGGTCCAGCTCAATTACGGCCGCGCGACCGAAGACTATCAGAGGGTGGTGGATATGATCCGGGCGGACGCCCTGTATCTCCACGTGAACGCGCTCCAGGAGGCGATCCAGACG
>DASPJT010000038.1:0-9537 GCA_035628455.1 Minisyncoccota bacterium | reverse complement strand
ACATAAGAGCATCCCCCATACTCCAAAATCCAAGTAACGCACGATCTCTTCCGAGAATCTCTGGGAGAGGAACGCGCCAGCGACGAAAAAGACTGCGAGTATGAGCGCGCCCGCTATTTCTGTGCGGCTCATAAGAAAGTTTGCACCGCCCATACGTGGGCTTCGTGCTTGGCGCGCTTAGCGAATTCCTCTGGCGTCACCCAGCAGGTGACGCGATCGCCTTCTCCGTCAGGACCAGGGATGAGTTCCGCGCGGAAGTAGCTGCAGAGCTTGTTCACATCGCCGTGAAGAGAAGCGTCCGTATACTGCGCCGCCTCTCCGACGAATTCACAGCGTTCGACCTCGCGGGACATCTCCTCCTTCACCTCCCTCTTCAGAGCTTCCTCTTCGCTTTCTCCTTCGTCTATGCCGCCTCCGGGCAAATGCAATCGATCGCTCGACCTCCCTTTGACTGAAGCGATCAAACCGTCATCCCTCAAGATGAGCGCGTAAGCTCCCGGCCTGTCCCGGTACTCTTTGCCTGGGGTTTTAGTCCCGAATTGCTTCATGCATTCAATATTCTTTTGATTATAGGCAGCGCTTCTGCATTTATGAAATTTCCCGGTATCTCTGAAGCGCAGAACCACTTCCACTCCGAAAATTTCTGCGGCTCGAGAAGCTCTGGCTCTCCGGAAGCATGGCAGAGGAACATGGGTACCCTGTCCCCTTCTTTGGCCCCCGCTACTTCTCCCAGATATTCGAGCGGCTCGAGATCAAGGCCCGTTTCTTCCCTAGCTTCCCGGAGAAGCGTCTCCCCGAGCGTCTCGCCCCCATCACATCGTCCGCCCGGTAACGTCCATACTGAAATAGTTTTCCATTTATCGGACGTGTAGTGGCGAAGGCCCATCAACACCCGGCCGTCTTTTACCACCGCAGCCACGGGGCAGAAAGAAGCATCTCCGATTCTCCCGAGTTGTTCCCTTAAATCGCCCATCTATAGGTAACCGAGCTTAGTGAAAAGTTCCACCGATGGAGGAGTGAGCTTCATATGCTTCAGATCCGACAATTCCGTCCACTGATATTCGACATGCTCATCATCCAAAGTCACTTTTATCTCATCGGCATTCTTGTCATCAATCACGACCTTATAGGTAAAGAACTTCATCTTGCAATGGACTCGCTCCCCCGTTCCCTTCAAGGTCTTTTCCGACTCCCCTTCCGCCTCTATCAAAAGCTCAGCTGGGTAAGATGAAATATCAAGTCCTGCCTCTTCCCTCACCTCTCGGTTGAGTGCCTCTCTCTTGGTCTCCCCTTCATCAATCCCTCCACCAATAATTCCCCAGCATCCTGGATACGCTCCGTGACCGTGAGGATCCTGAAGGGCTTGGAGCATTTTCCCGTCTCTCGAGAAAATAACTGCTGATGCTATGTCTCTTTCGATCGTTCGCATATATCTTGTCGGGGCGCCGAGATTCGAACTCGGAGTCACCTGTACCCAAAACAGGCATGTTAGCCGTTACACCACGCCCCGCATCTTAAACAAGGGCATACTAGCACGCTCTCTCCCCTATTCCCTACCCTGCCCTGTGATAAAGGACAACGTTCTCGATCAGGCGCACTCGCCTTCTTATCTGCGAGATCCGAATCAGGCGTCGCCACGCCTATCCGCCATCGCCCCCTAATCTGTTCCACGGGAAACGTTTTTCACGAGAAACATCCAGAAAGCGCCTCACCCATAGTAAGCGGCTCTCTTTGCCCTATTCCCATCCCTAAAATTTAGTTGCCCAACTATAGCCCAGAGTTACATGTGAAATTATATATTTACGTTTCACGTGAAACTAATTATCCACCCAAAGAGAGGGATTAATCGCTCAGGAACCTATAGCTAGGGCCATATTTGTCTATATTTTGAGCCATATTATTAAAGACAAAAAGACTGTCTTATACCCACCATCCACAGACTTATCCACAGTTTTGAAATTAATCTAAATATGAGGCCGTTTTTTAAAGCCGAGGTTTGACAGGTCTCCCAAGTATTGGGAGTGTAAGATTTCAGAAGGTCACCCGTCTTAGGCATATAAGCTGCAAAAACCGCCCTGTTAAGGGCGGTTTTTGCTTTTGACCGATAGGGAAGCGGCGTCTGGTTACTGCGAGTTCCTAATGTGTGCGGGTAGCGGGAATCGAACCCGCGTCTCGTCCTTGGCAAGGACGCATCATACCACTAAACTATACCCGCCTGGCCGCTATCCTAACAGGGAAGTGGCCTTTTTCAAAACAATTAATCCTCCGTTTTACCTAGCTTAGAGGTCCGAAGACGGGTATCATTAGGCGCGACTGCGCCCGTAGCTCAATGGATAGAGTACCTGGCTTCGAACCAGGTGGTTGTGGGTTCGATTCCTACCGGGCGCACCGAAAACACGCTAGAATACAGGAAATGAAAAGCCTCCCCGAAGCGATCGCTTCGATTCCCGCCACTGTTCTCCAGGCGGCCGAAACTCTGCACAAAGGAGGCTTTGAAGCCTACCTGGTAGGCGGCTGCGTGCGGGATGTTTTACGTGAAACCAAGCCCAAAGACTGGGATATAGCCACGAATGCGACCCCGGAGCAGATCCAGGGGCTTTTCCCGCACACCTTTTATGAGAACAAGTTCGGCACTGTGGGGGTAGTGAACGATGGGGAAGAGGACGAAACCCTCAAAACTATTGAAATTACGACGTACCGCACCGAATCCACCTACTCTGACAATCGCCGCCCGGATGAAGTCGCCTTCAGTCAGGATATCGAAGAGGATCTCAAGCGCCGCGATTTCACCATAAACGCCATCGCCCTCGATCCGATTAAAGGACAGGTGGTAGATCCTCATAAAGGACAGGAAGATCTCGCTACGGGCCTCCTACGCGCTGTGGGAGCCGCTTCTGAGCGCTTCCAGGAAGACGCGCTCCGCATGCTACGCGCGGTGCGCATCGCCACCCAGCTCGGCTTCGCCATAGAAGGGGAAACGCTTCGCGCGATCTCCGAGAACAGGGCGCTCCTCGGCAAGATCTCCAAGGAGCGCATCCGGGACGAATTCGTAAAGATCCTCATGACGGAGCGCCCCAAAGAGGGCTTCGAGCTCTGCCACAAAGCCGGAATATTGTCCTATGTAGCCCCGGATCTGGAGCGGGGGATAGGGGTAGACCAGAACCAGGCCCACAAATTCGACGTCTACGAGCACAACCTGCGGACCCTCCAGCACGCTGCGGACAAGGGCTGGAGCATGGAAGTGCGCCTGGCTTCGCTCATGCACGACATCTCCAAGCCCGAGACCCGCCGCTGGTCAGAGGAGAAGAAGGACTGGACCTTCCACGGCCACGAGGTCGTAGGAGCCCGGGTCACCAAGAAATTCCTGGAATATCTTCATTTCCCTAATAAAACCATAGATAAGGTGACTTCCTTGGTGCGCTGGCACATGTTCTTCTCGGACCCGGAGAAGATCACCCTCTCCGCCATCCGCCGCATCGTGAGGAATATCGGGGAAGAGAACATCTGGGACCTCATGAACCTGCGGGTCTGCGACAGGATCGGCACCGGGAGACCGAAGGAAAACCCTTATAGATTCAGGAAATATAAGTCCATGGTGGAGGAAGTCCTGCGCGACCCCATCTCTGTCGGCATGCTCGCCATTAACGGCAGCGACCTCATGCAGGAGCTCGGCATCGCCCCGGGACCCCGCATCGGTCACATGCTTCATGCGCTGCTTGAGGAAGTTTTGAACGATCCAACCCTCAATACCCGAGAGAAACTCCTGGAAATGGCTAAGAATTTGAATATTTTGACGGATACCGAGCTCAAGAAGAGGGGAGAGAGCGGCAAGGGCAAGAAAGAGGCGCTCGAGAGCGAGAATATCCAGGAAATACGGAGTAAATACGGCGTTTCTTAGGTTTTAGAATTAAAAAACCACCTCGTTTAAGCGTGAAAGGTGTTAAAAGAACAGACCGACATGTAACACGATTCTTGCTCGAACTAGGTGGTGCGAAGGGTCAGCGTAGACTCTTCAATTTGGCGCTCTCTCGATCTCTTTATGTACAAGGTTTTGTAATGTGTGAGGATCGATGATAGGCGCGGCAACGAAGGATCCGCGATGGCCTTCTGCTAGATGCGGCTCTGGCCTGAGCGGCATGATAGGGGTGAAGGTTCAGCCTCGTCCTGATGATGGATCAGTCGTAGGATGGTCTGAGGGATATTGTACGCGGAGTAAAAGACATGTAAAGGACAAAGATGTGGATAACTAACGGACATCGAAAATCTTCTTGTTTATAAAGACATTTCCAATAGGACAGGACAGTGATCGGAGCCGAACACATAGGGGAGAATCTCCGCTTTTTTTATCTTCGGCACCAGTTTTTTGCTTACGAAGAAGTAATCGATGCGCCAGCCTACGTTCCGCTCGCGCGAGTCTGCGAAGGGGCTCCACCAGGTGTAGTGCCCCGAGCCTTTGGTGAAGAGACGGAAGGTGTCCACGAAGCCCGCCTCGATCATCCGGTCTATCCCTTCCCGCTCCTCCTTGGTAAAACCCTTCCTCCCTTCGTTACTCTTGGGGTTAGCGAGGTCCTCGGGGGTATGGGCGACGTTCAGATCCCCGCAGAAGATAACGGGTTTCTCCTTCTCGAGCCGTTTCATGTATGCCAGGAAGGCCGGATCCCAGCCCTTGTGCCGGAGGGGGATGCGGGAGAGGTCGTCCTTGGAATTCGGGGTGTAGACGGTCACTACATACACCGGACCGAAGTCGGCGGCGATGACCCTTCCTTCCTTGTTGGGGTCTCCATAGCCATCCGTCGCAAGGCCATACTTCTCGCAGAGGTCCTCCGGCAGGCCGAAAACGACCTTGTCCGGCTTCATCTTGCTGAAGATGGCCGTGCCGCTGTAGCCCTTCCGGGCAGCGGAGGAATTCCAGTACTCCTCATAGTCAGGGAGGTCCACCTCGGACTGGTGCTGTTCTGACTTGGTTTCCTGGAGGCAGATGACATCCGGCTGGTATTTCTCCACGAAGGGGACGAACAAGCCCTTCTTATGCACCGAGCGTAGGCCATTCACGTTCCAGGAGACGAGTTTCATAGGGAGATGATAGCAGACCTTCGACAAGGAGGCTCCTTTGTGGCTATATTCCGCCAGGAGGTGTCCCATGAGGGAATGGCTCTGGTCGCTGCTGCCGGAATTTTGGCGGATCGTCTTCGAATACCTCGGGAAGGGGATCCGCGGGCTTGTCGCCTTCGCGGATTACTTCTTCCCGATCGTGGGAGCTACGGGTGTCGTAGTTTATTTACTCAGGGAGTTGTTCTCATGGACTTTCCCAAGCTGAATCTTCCTCCCAGGACAGCGCGTATCGTTTCCAAGATCTTCCTAACAGTTTGGATCGTAGGAACGATAGCCGCCATCATTGTCTTCTCTATCTTGCCGTAAGAGCCGCCTTCAATAGGGAAGGCGGCTCCGGGAACACTACGCCTCAGGGCGTAGTTTTTTATATAAACATCAAGGGCCCCGACAACGCCGGGGCCCGCTATACGTCGGAGAAACGATCAGTGGATGCGAAGCTCGGTGCCGACGAGCCGGAATTCGGCCGGCTTCACGATGCCGACGCTCGTCACCTTCACCGAATGGAGTTTGCCGTCGAGGTTCTTGGTCCAGAAACCGAGAAACCCACGAAGGACCGGAAAGCGCGGCGCAATGTCGAGCTTCTGCCAGATGTAGGTCTGGAGCAGGCTCGGATGGTCCGGCATGTGGTAGAGGATCTCAGCCGTAGTCAGCCGATAACCCTCGAGCTGGCGCGCGAGATCTGACATGAACAGCCTCCCCTTGTTGTCTAAATTAAGGATACTGCTCTTTCTAGGGAGAGAGCAAACAGCCTACTTCCGACTATGGAATTTCTTGTGGATCTCTTTTAGATGCGAGTCGGTGACGTGGGTATAGATCTGGGTCGTGCCGATGTGGGCGTGGCCTAGTAAAGCCTGTACAGAGCGTAGATCGGCGCCGTTACTGAGGAGATCGGTAGCGAATGAGTGGCGCATGACGTGGGGAGTTACCTTTTTGGATATGCCTGCCTTGATGGCGTAGCGCTTTACTAAACGCTCCACCGAGCGGGGAGTGAGGCGCTTCTTATCGCTCTTGTTTATGGTGCTGTTGTTGGTGAAGAGCGCTTCGTCCATATCGTCCGCGCGCTTCTTGAGATACGCCCGTACGGCGTCCTTGGCCGTATCAGAGAGGAAGACTACGCGCACTTTGTCGCCCTTGCCGCGCACCGCCATCTCGTCCTTGGAGAGATCGATATCCGCATGGAGAGCGCAGAGCTCGGAGACGCGGAGGCCGGTAGAGAAGAGGAGTTCGAGGATTGCGCGATCGCGCAGCGCCTTCACGCTGTCTCCGGCGGGCGCTTTCATGAGGCGGTTCAATTCTTCAATGGAAATGAGGTCGATGGTGCGCTCGGATACCTTGGCGAGCTCGATGCGCTCGGCCGGCAGGGAAGGGATCCCGCGGCGCATCAGGTATTTAAGGAAGGAGCGGAGGGCGATGAGGTAATAGTTCTGCGTCCTCTTCTTGAGCGTCTCGCGGGAGGAGCGGCCCGCCTTCGCATGCGGCTCGGCAGGGAGGCGGTTGAGCCAGAGCCGGTATTCGCGGATGGTCTCGTCAGTGATCTTCTTCGGGTCATCCACCTTGGCGAAGTCGAGGAAGCGGGTGAGGTAGCGGTCGTAGTTCTCCACCGTCTTCAGGCTCCGCCCCTTCTCTATTTCTATGTATTCGAGGAACTGACGTTTTAACTCAGAGAGCTTCATGTCGCACAATATTACCATGGTCAAACCCGCCGAGGAGAGGTAGGATGGAATGGGTGGGTACACGGCACCTCCTACCGCCCTCCGCCGAGAGCGGTCCGCGGAGCGATCCGCAATCCCGCTGTGTAAGAAGGGTAGCGCACTTATATAGCTCCTTTAGCGGGGCGGACATCAGACCCTGGCCGTGGCTGCGAGCCGATACGGTCCACCTGAGCCGAGAGTCCACTTCGACGCCAGGTATATGGCGCTGGAGTCCGCCCCGCCCCATCTCAAGCCGCTCCTCCGGGAACGGCTTTTCTTTATTTAAGGCCTAAGTGGGTGGGAAGCAGACTATTGACAAGTACACTATTTAATAGTATCATTCCGGCAAACGTACGCCGCCGCAATCCTGCGGCATCCATGAGCAACGGAGGTCTTCATGTTCGCCAAGGTCCGCACTATCGGCCTCGTCGTCGGCTGCCTGATCTGCCTCACCATCCTGCTGCTGACCGCTGGCGGTTCAATAATCGCGACCGTAGCCCTGTCGCTCGACTACCGCGACGCCGCAGAGCGGGTCGAAAGGGCTAAGGGGAAGATGAGCGAAAAGGTCTGCGGGAGCATCTACGACCTCACCAAGGAAATGCGGATCGGCGAATGTTCCGAGGAGAGCATCCTCAAGGCCCTCAACGAAGGCAATGCCTACGCGATGGCCTGGGAGTACTTCGACCTCGAGGCGACGGAGATCTACCGCCAGGCCAGCTGGATGGCCTTCATAGCCGCCGCCTCGACCCTCGTCTTCTTCATGTTCGGGATCCTGAGCTGGCTGCAGCTCGCCCCGCTGTTCCCCCCGACCAAGGAACCCGAATGGGTCTCCTGAACCCCCGCCTGGCCTGCATATACCCGCAGGCCAGGCGGTTCCACGTTTGGGGTTGCCAAATACGGGGTTTTCTGCTAGTATGCAGCCAATGCTTTCGAAGAAGAAAAAGGCCGCCGTCATCGGGGAAAGCCGCATCCACCCTACGGATACGGGCTCTCCTGAGGTCCAGGTGTCCGTGCTCTCGAAGAAAATCGACGAGCTCGCCCTCCATCTCAAGAAGCACCCCAAGGACAAGCACTCCCGCCGCGGGCTCCTCGCCATGGTGGCAGACCGCCGCACGCACATGGGCTACCTCAAGAAGAAGAGCGAGAAGCGCTACAACGCCCTCGCCAAGAAGCTCGAGCTCAAGTAAGGCCTCCGCGGGACAGTCGGTTTCTTTGATATACTACCTCCATCCCGGAGATCGTCCGGGATGGCGCGGGAAGCATTTTAATCAACAGCAGTAACGTTTTTTACATGACAGTCATAAAACACAGCAAGCAGCGCGTCGGCATGTTCATCGACACGCAGAACCTCTATCACAGCGCCAAGAACCTCTACCAGTCTAAAGTCAATTTCGGCCAGGTCGTGAAGGATGCGGTGGGGGACCGCGCCATCATCCGCGTGGTCGCCTACGTCATCACCACCGAATCCGGCGACGAGCGCAGCTTCTTCGAAGCTCTCTCCAAGCTCGGCATCGAGACGAAGACCAAGGATCTCCAGATCTTCTTCGGCGGTGCCAAGAAAGCGGACTGGGACGTCGGCCTCGCGGTGGATGCCATCCGCCTCGCGCCGAAGCTCGACACGGTCATCCTCGCCTCCGGCGACGGCGACTTCGCGCCCCTCGTCGAATACCTCAAGCACATGGGCTGCCAGGTGGAAGTGGTCGCCTTCGGCAAATCCACCTCCTCCATGCTCCGGGAAGTCACCGACGACTTCCTCGATCTCTGCGACGACCCGCAGCGCTACCTCCTCTCGCCCTCGCTCCGCCGCCGCCCTGCGACAGGCTCGGGACAGACGACCGACCGACGCCAGCGCACCGCACCCACGCCGCTCGAGAGGGAATAAGAAATTTCAGCCAACATGACAGCAACCCCGGCCGAAAGCCGGGGTTCTGCTTTCTAATGCTAGAATTGAAGCACCGATGGAACCGAAGATCTTTTCGACGAGCGTCGCAGGGAAGACCCTGACCGCAGAATTCACTACGCTCGCAGAACGCGCGCACGGCTCCTGCCTTGTGCGCTTCGGCGATTCCGCCGTGCTCGCGACCGCCGTCATGGGTAGCGAGAAGCCAGGTACTGACTTCGTACCGCTCACTGTCGATTACGAGGAGAAGTTCTACGCAGCGGGCGCGATCCTCGGCAGCCGCTTTCTGCGGAGGGAAGGGAGGCCGTCGGATCACGCCATCCTCTCCGCACGCGCGATCGACCGCACCCTCCGCCCGCTCTTCCCGAAATCCCTCCGCCGCGAAGTGCAGGTGATCCTCACCGTGCTCGCGGTGGGGGAGGATGATCCGGACATGCTCTCCGTCATCGCCGCTTCTATCGCGCTCGGCACCTCTCCCATCCCCTGGAACGGACCCATCTCCGCCGTGCGCGTGAGCGGAGAAAATTTCAATCCGACATACAAAGAGCGCGAAGGAGCGACCTTCGATCTCTTCGTCTGCGGGACGGGAGAGACGATCACCATGGTGGAGATGAGCGGGCAGGAGATAGGGGAGGAGAGGATCGCGAGCGCGCTCGAGCGCGCGCTCCCGGAACTCGCGAAGCTTCAGGAATTCCAAGGAGGAATCGTGCGGGAGATGGGCAAGGAGAAAATCGCGCTCGTAGAGAAATCTTTCTCTCCCGCACTCGCAGAACTTTTCAATACGTTCACCTCAGAACTTCAGAGCGTGCTGTTTGAAAAAGAGAGAGAAGAGAT
>DASPJT010000037.1:0-3559 GCA_035628455.1 Minisyncoccota bacterium | reverse complement strand
GTGTGCGTCGCGGTGACGTTCGAGAAGCTGTAGCTCGTGACGGCGCCCACGGAAGCGCCGTCCACGAGCACATCCGCGAGCGTGCTCGAGGCGGAAGCGGCGATGGTATAGCTCTGCGCAGTACCCTGAGCCACGCTCGTGGTACCGAGAGGAGTGATGGAGCCGAGGCCCGTGACGCTCGCAACTATCGGGAACGCGGGCGCGCCGGGTGTTGCCGCAAAGGTCACCGCGATGGTGCCGTTCGCCTGCACGTTCGTGAAGGTGTAGCTCGTCGCCGTGGCGACGGAGGCGCCGTTCACCGTCAGAGCGCTCACCTCATGCCCCGCGTTCGGCGTGAAGGTGAACGACTGACCGTTCCCCTGCGTCACCGAGACGGAACCGGAGGGAGAGATGCTGCCGTTCCCGGAAGCGGAAGCGGAGATGGTGAAAGTGCTCGGCGGAGGAGGCGGGTACTGACACGGCAAAGACCCGCCGTAGTTAGTGGCGGAGCTGTCCTCACACACCGGTTCCGGAGGCGGGGGCGGAGGGGGAGGTGGCGGAGGAGGAGGCGGAGGGGGCGGAGGGGGAGGTGGCGGAGGAGGAGGTGGGGGCACCACCTGAGCAGAGGCGATCTCCGCGCCCGAGAGAGGCAGAGCTGCCGGCAAGACACTCACGTTCGTAAATACGAGAAAGGCGACTACCGCGATTTTCAAAACAAAGGTGAAGCGGGGCGCGTGCGGATCCCTGAGGAGAGCGAGGGATTTTTCAAAGCCAGCGAGCGCGGAGAGGAGCATGACCACGATGAGGATCAGCTTCACGCCCGAAGATACGGCGGGGACCCCGAGCACGTTCAGGAGATCCGCTCCGACGGTGGAGAGCGCCGCATACCCGGAGTCGAAAGCGCGAGTAACCTTGTCCCCGAGAGAAGCGTTCTCTGAAGCGATGACGCCGGAGCTTTCGAGAGTGACGGAGGCGTCAGCGTGCGCGGAAAGAGAGAGGAAGGACGAGAGTATGAAAATGCAGAAAAAGAACCCCTTCAAAAGGCCTCGTGCGGAAGCTATGCGGTTGTGAGGAACCTCGGAGAGGTTCGAAAAGAGAAGGTGATCCATACTCTTTTCCACAAAATAAAAGCGGGTAAAAGAGGTACGGAATCACTCCGAGCCATCCTGCCTTCCGGCGAGGAATCGACTCTAAAGGACATTAAAGGACATTCCTTTTCATCCCTTACTTGCGGGTTTAATACGCAAACAGAAGTTGGAAAATCCTTATCGGACAATTTTTAACGGACAAGATAAATGGCCTTGTTAGGCCATTTGACAAGCTCTCCTTTGAGCTGATGAAATAAATCTAACACACGACTCCCCCTTCTGTCAATCGGCTCTGCAGAGCCTTTGTCCGATATTTATTTGACATTTCCCCTTTTGCGTGATAAACAAATGAGTGACGCGTTCCTTGTTAATTAGCTCGGGCTGACGTCAAAGGAACGCAACCTCGGTCAGGCCACGTCATCAACCTCAGCGTCCCCACCAAGGCGGACAAGGAGAAAGACGATGCGTAAACTGATTTCAATCCCCGGGGCGAGCTACTTCGCTCCCCCGACTCTCACGTTGCGCGAGAAGCTGGTGGAGACCTTCCTCCGCTTCGCGATCGACGCTCCCGCGATTCTGCTCGTCTTCGTCTTCGCGCTCGCGCCGAGTATCGGCCTGGCGCAGACCGTGACCGCGAATGCGGCCGCCACCCCGACGGGGTCGGCCTCCTTCACGGTGAACGGGAGCAAGATCGCCACCATCGCCCCCGGCCAGAACGCCCAGTATGCGGCGGACTTCGCCGGGATTCCTGGCGGCATCGTCATTCCGGAATACCGGCTGAAGCGCGGGTCGGCGGCCTCATGCGGCACGGTCGACGGCGTCTTCCGCCCCTGGGAGTCGATTCCGCAGCCTGATTCTGAAGGCCGCTTCAAGTACACACGGACCGACACGGCCAAGTCCGGCCAGGTCGACTGCGTCTACGAGCTGCGGATCTCGAGCCAGGTCAACGGCGCGAGTGACGCATACGACACCGTCGAGGTCAATGTCGTGTCCGAAGCTCCCGCTCCGACCGCAGCGGCCACGACCGATGCGGCGCCCTTCGGGTGCTACATGGGCACCAAGAGCGATGAGAGCGTGAACGTCGTCTTTGTCCAGATGCTCAGGACCGGCGAGCGCAACATCCAGAACGGCATCGTTGCGAGCCTCGCCTGCCTCTTCGGCGACAAGGCGGTGAAGACCAAGATCGGCAGCTTCTACAGCATCCCGAAGACGGCCTTCATCGCTAAGAAGATGAAGGACGCCTTCGGTGCAGCTGATCTGACCACGGCAGGGCTCGTCGCCCAGCTGAGGAGTGGCGCCAAGGAAATCTTCAACGAGAACAACTGGAAGCTGACGGCCCAGATCAATACGGGCACTGACGGAACACAGGCGGCCTATTTCCTGGCCACCTTCACCCCGCCGTCCGGCAGCAGCCAGGTTGCGCAGCACATCCAGGTCCAGACCGGCGCCGTCGCGGCGACCGCAACTGATGCGCATGTGGCATCTGTCACTGCCGACAAGTCGCAGCAGTACCGCGAGAAGGGGATGACCTTCCCGCTCGATCCTGACGTCGAACGAGTTCCTACGGCGAAGCCTCCGCTTCCCGCAGGGGCGATCAAGGTCGCGGCAACAGCCGCAACCACCGCCCACTAGGCGGCATCGTCCAGCAGATCCTCATCGACCCCCATGGCTTCTCGGCCTTGGGGGTCCTTCTTTTTATACCCGCGAAGTTTTCAGATCCTTCGACCGCGCGTGCCGCTCGAGCGCGAGCTGTATCAAGCGGTCGATGAGGTCCGGATAGGAGATGCCGCTTGCTGAGAAGAGGCGCGGATACATGCTGATAGAGGTGAAGCCGGGAATGGTGTTGATCTCGTTAACGTATATCCTCCCTTTTTCCGTAAGGAAGAAATCCACACGACCCAGGCCCTCGCAGGAGAGAACTTTAAACACTTCGACCGCCATCTTTTGTATCTTACGTGATAGTGCCTGAGGGATTTTCGCGGGAACTTCGAGCGCCGCGCCGTTCTCGTCGAGGTACTTGGCTTCGTAAGAATAGAATTCGTGGGTAGGGATGATCTCCCCTACCACGGAAGCGATCGGCTCCTCGTTCCCGAGGACCGCGCACTCCACCTCCCTCGCCGGGATGAACTCCTCGATCAGTATCTTGCTGTCGTATTCAAACGCCTTATCGAGAGCGGCAGCAAATTCTTTGGCATTCCTGACCTTGCTCACGCCGACGGACGAACCCATGTTCGCCGGTTTTACAAAGAGGATCTTCCCTAATTTCCTGGCGACCGCCGCGTAGGCCGGTCTTTTCTCGCTTGCGCGGAGCGTTACGAATTTTGCTATCGGCAGCCCCGCGTCCCGCAGGAGCCTCTTCATCGCATCCTTGTCCATGCCCACAGCGGAGCCGAGCACGCCCGAACCGACAAAGGGCACTCCCGCGAGCGTGAGAAGCCCTTGGACCGTGCCGTCCTCCCCCATAGGGCCATGCAGTATCGGGAAGACGACAT
>DASPJT010000036.1:0-6020 GCA_035628455.1 Minisyncoccota bacterium | reverse complement strand
GGTCGCGGAGATGCGCACGCGGCGGATGTAGTAGGGGGCGTGGCGCGGGTGCATGCCGGAGGAGCTGTTGATGGTCTGGGAGACGGTGCCGGAGGGCTTCACGCAGGTGATGGAGGAAGACTCGTTTATCTTGAAGCGCTTGGCGTACTTCTGGTTCACCTTGATGGCCTCGTTCTTCATGGCCTTCATGACCTCCGGGTTGCGTACGGCCGGGGAGTCCCACTGGCCGGTGATGGAGACGCCGAGGAGGCGCTCCTTCTCGCAGTTCTCCTTCCACTCCTTGGAGAGGTAGCCGAAATTGGTGAGGGTCGATTGATAGGTCCCGAGGAGGGTGGCGAGGCGGGTCTTCCGGAGGAGGGATTCCTTAGTGTCGTTCGCCCTAGCCACCACCTCGGTGAGATTGCAGAACTGCTTGCTCTGGAGGATGATCTCGCCGCAGGGATTCGTGCCCACTTGCCCCAGGCGGCCCTTGCCGTACTTCTTCTCGAGGAGCTCGAGGCGGCGCTTCGGCATGGTCACCGCGAGGGAGCCGCGGTTGAAGATGCCGCGCTCGCCGCTCTTGCTCTTCATGAGCGCCACCCACTCGTCCATGAGCTCTTCCGTGGTTGGCTTCTGCTCGTAGACGGCAGAGTTGTTGGCGATGGAGCGGTGCGGATCCGTGAGGAAGAACTGGCCCTTCTTGGCGTCGCGCACGAGATCGTCGTCGAGGTCCGAGAGCGAGATCATGGCCGAGCGGCGCACACCGCCCGCCACCACGCATTCCCCTATCTTGCAGAGAATGTCATGCGCATCGATATTGCGCAGGCGGCGCCCCTGGCGGGAGAGGATCGCGCTTCGCGCGAAGGTGAGGAGCGACTGGAGCGGCGCGGGGCCGGAGGCCTTGCCGCCCATGGTCTGGAGGCGGGCGCCCGCGGGGCGGATCTGGGAATAGTCGAAATCGACATCCTTGCCGGAATACCAGGCCTCGAGGCCGTGGATGAGGGCGTCGCACCAGCCTTCCTTGGTATCGGGGATGACGTACGTCTTCAGCTTCTCGCCGGTCTGCTTCTCGATCTGCGGGAGCTGCTGGATATTCTGGCTCTCTACCGAGTAGCCGACGCCGGTGCCGCACATGGAGATGTACATGACCTCCGCGAAATCCCGGATCTTGGTCGGAGCAATGAAGGAGCAGTTGTAGGCGCACACATTGGTCTTGCGGGCGGCTCGGCCTGCGAACTGCATGAGGCGCATGGAGGGCATGACCTCCTGCTTGCGGATGGCCTCGCGGATCTCGTCGTACTCCTTCTTGGTGAGCTTGTCCCCGAGGTTCTCCTTCATGAACTCGATGTAGCGCTCCACCGTCTCCACCCAGGTCTCGCGGCGGCCTTCCGCCTCGATCCAGGAGGAGTAGCTCCGGAGGTACACGAACTCCCCGAGCGGATTGTTCTTGAAATACTTGGCGCTCTCCTCCGCGAGCTTCCTGACCTTCTCCGGCACCTCCACCCCGAGGAGCCTCAAGTCGGCGCGCTTCTGGCGGTAGAGGATGTAGTTCTTGGCGGTCTGCACGTACTCGGAGAGGATGAGCTCCTTCTCCACCGTGTCCTGCACGCCCTCCACCGTCGGCAGGAAGTTCTTGTACTTCTTGCTGATCCTCACCAGGTCGGCCAGGACCTTGTTCGCGACGAGCGTCGCCTCCTCGAGGGACCCCTCGCTCGAGGCGAGCATGGCCTTGTAGATGGCGGTCTCCACCTTGTCCATGTCGAAGGGCACGACGGAGCCGTCCCGCTTCTGGATCTGCTTGACGAACTCGTTCGTCTTGGGAGCCTTGGCGGGGGGCATCTTCGACTTGCCGAGGGAGGCGGAAACGGCCATTTTAGTGAGGGTCATACGCTTATAAGGAGGGATTAACGAGTAAATTAACTGATAAGAGGTAATGAGTATTCTACCCCGCAGAGCGGCGCGGAATTTTGTGGATAACAGGCCGTTTGTGAGCCTTAGAACAGTTTTACGGGCGTGTAAACCGCGGTGGGAGAAAACTCCAGTAAAACGGGCGTTTTGCGGGAGGTGAAAGAGGATTTTCCCGGAAAAATGTAAAATTCAGTTTCAAAAATGGATTTTTGTGCGTGATTTCGCGGAAGAATCGCCGAAATTTTTCAAAAAAGCTTCCGGAAGCGCGGCTGCCGCGCCCCTTCGACCTCGACTTCCTCGAGGAACATACGCAGAGGGCGCACCCAAGTCTCCCCCGTGTCCAAGTGGCGGTAGACAACCATCTCTTCGAGCGTCTCGCTGTGCTTCGCGAGGCCGATGACCTCCACCTCCGCCCCCTTGTAGTGCCGGTAGCGTCCGAGCATTTATGAGTGCTGCTTATGCGAGCGGCCCGCGAGCATGGCGACGGAGACAAGGGTGGTGATGGGTACGGCAAGGACGAGACCAATCGAGCCCACGAGCGTGCGGATGATCTCGGTCGCGAAGATCTCCCGGTTGAGGGTGGCGAGGAGGTCCGCGTCCGCGGAGTAGAACAGGAGGAGGAGCGGGAGCGCCGCGCCCACGTAGGCGATGGCGAGGGTGTTCACCAGGGCGCCGATGTGCTCCCGGCCCATGCGGAGCGCGCGCTGGTAGAGGGTCGCGCGGGGCATAGTAGGCGCCGCGCGGGAGAGCTCCTCCACCGCGATCGCCTGCCCTATGGCCGCGTCATAGAGCACGCCGAGGAGGCCGATGAGGATGCCGCCGAGGAGGAGCCCGGAGAAATCGATGGCCCCGCGCGTATCGAAGTTGAGATAGATAGCCTCGTCGCTCTCGAAGCCGGAGAGGTGCGCGAAGTGCACCCCCGCGTAGGCGAGCGCCCCGGTGAAGACGATCGTCGCCACCATGCCGAGGACCGCGGCCGAGGTCGTGCGGTTGAACCCGTGGGTCACGTAGGACCCGAGGATGATGATGAGGGAGGCGACGCCTAAGGCGACGAGTATCGGCGAGTAGCCCGCGAGCACCGCCGGGAAGAGGAGGTAGATGATGAAGAGGAGGCTCCCTAAGAGAGCCGCGAGCCCGCGGATCCCTTGAAGACCCCCGAAGAAGACGACCGCCGCGAGGAAGAGCGCGCCGAAGGCGAGGAGCGCGGGCAGGCGGTAGGGCTCGGAGACGGTGTAGAGGTCCTGCCCGTCGAAGCTGTTCACCGTATGGAGGAGGTAGAAGGTATCCCCTTCTTCGAGCTTGAGGTGGTCGTTCTCTACAGAGATGACCTTACCCTTCTCCGCCCCGTCGAGGATCTCCACCCGGAGAGTCTGATAGGTGGTCGGGGTATCCGTCCCCGGGATGAGGCGCTCTTCCTGGCTCACCACCTCGAGCACCTTCGCCTTCATGCTGGTGCGCTCGTCCTGCACGAGTTCCTGGGCGGAAACGGAAGAGAATGGGAGGAGGAAGAGAGCGAGGAGCGCGAAGCTTTTGGCCATAGACCTTACTATACCGGGGTTTTCAGGAGAACGCATTTGCGCGCCATCCACTTGTCACGAGGGCGCAACCAGCCTAAGGTAGGGCTATCCATGAGCTCCCTCATCCTCTACGGCCTCATCGGCAGCCTCTTCTCGCTCGCGGGCGGCCTGCTCCTCCTCGCGAACGCCGCCTTCGCGAAGCGCATCACCAATCTCCTCTTCGCCTTCGGCGCGGGGTCCTTCATCGCCATCAGCTTCCTCGACCTCCTGCCGGAAGCGGTGGAGATGGTGGAGGAGCCCCACGCCGTCTTCCTCGCGGCGCTCGCGGGCTTCGCCGCCTTCTTCGCGCTCGAGCGCCTGTCCATGAAGCACTTCCGTAAGGATCCGACCCACGTGCACGGCGCGCACAGCGAATCGCTCCCTTGGATGACGGTCGTCGCGGACACCGCCCACAACTTCCTCGACGGCGTAGTGATCGCGCTCGCCTATATCGCCAATCCCCTCCTGGGCCTCCCCACGGCGCTCGCCATCGCCGCGCACGAAGTGCCCCAGGAGATCGGCGAGTTCGCCATCCTGCTCGACCAGGGCTGGTCCAAGAAGAAGATCATCGCCGCGAACCTCCTCTCTGCGCTCTCCGCCTTCCTCGGCATCGGCGTCGCCTATCTCGCCCTCCCCTTCTTCGAAGCGTACCTGCCGCTCCTCCTCGGCGGCGTCTCCGGCGTCTTCGTGTACATCGCGGCCTCCCAGCTCATCCCCGAGATCCACCACCGCGCGGGGCACACGGAGGCGTATCGCATCCTCGCCGCCTTCCTCCTCGGCATCCTTGCTATCGGCGCGGTCATTACTTTCCTCCACGGTTAAAGGGAGAGGTCTCGCGCCGGAGGCCGGAAGCGGGCATAATAAAGGGGCGTCATGCCTCTTCAGAGACAAATAATCCTCTTCCTCGCGCTCGCTACGGCCCTCTTCCTCTACCTCGGCTTCGCCAAGAGCCTCGAGGGCGAGCTCCCCTCCGCCCCCGGTCCCGCCGCCTCCTCTACCCCGACAGCTACAGAAAACGCTTCCCCGTCCGTCACTATTAACGGGAGTCGCATCTTCGTGGAGGTGGCGACCACTTCCGCGGCCATACGCAAGGGCCTCTCTGGCCGCGCCCGCCTCGAGGAGGACGAGGGCATGCTCTTCCTCTTCCCCGCTCCCGACATCTATCGCTTCTGGATGCCGGACATGCGCTTCCCCCTCGACATCATCTGGATATATGACGGCATGGTGGCGGACATCAGCCGCGACGTGTCGAACGACTTCGACCCGGCGAACCCCCGCTTCTACTCCCCCCGCACCAAGGTAGACACCGTGCTCGAAGTGAACGCCGGCTACGCCAAGAGACATGGTATCGAAATCGGAGACCCCGTGGTTCTCCGCAATATCTTTTAGAACATATGAAGATACTCGCCTATCGTCACGACAAGGAGGTATGGAACGATTTCGTGCGTAGGCACTATCCGCCGGTGGGCAATTTCATGCTCTCCTGGGAGTGGGGCGCTTTCCAGAAGAAGCTAGGGCGCGCGACGGAGCGCTTCGCGATCGAGGACGATGCCGGCGCTACCATCGGCCTCTTCACCCTCGTCTACTATCCCCTCCCCTTCGGATTCAAATATGCGTACCTGCCGCGCGGGCCCTTGGTAGCCGTGCCGGAAGGCTCCGCGGCTACCTTCGAGTCCGTCTTCGCGGAAGCGCTCCGCGCGATCGAAGCGTGGGCCAAGGAATATCTCAGAGAGTGCATCTTCCTCCGCCTCGAACCGCCGGTCGAGGCGCTCCCGCTCGGCACCTCCGTCAATTACCGCGTGCCGGATCACTACGTCCAGCCGCGCTACAATCTGGCCCTCCCGCTCTCGGAGGATCTCCGCGCCATGGTGCACCCTTCGACCCGCTCGAACATCAACCGCGCCGAGCGGCGCGGCGCGTCCGTCCTCGTGAAGGAGAGCCTCTCCGACGAGGAGTACGCGGACTTCAAGCGCATGGTCAAGGATACGATCAAGCGGAACAGCGGCGTGAACGCGTATCCCGACGAAGCCTACTTCCGCGCCTTCCTGAAGACCTTCGCGGAAGACTGCAAGGGCGGCGTCTGCGCGGACGGCGTCTCCCTCAAGATCTTCTGCGGCTACCGCGACGGGGATCCGGCCGGCACCCACCTCGTGCTCTATTACGCGGACACGGCCACGTACCTCTTCGGCGCCTCCCTCACCAAGCACCTCGATTCCAAGATCTCTACTTATTTGCATATGAAGGCGGCGGAGGACGCGCAGAAGCGGGGCTACCGCTACTACGACATCGGCGGCATCGACCCGGAGCGCTGGCCGACGCTCACCGAATTCAAACGGCAGTTCCGGGGCACGGAATTCTGCTACATGGGGAATATGGACATATTGCTCCGTCCCCGCCTCTATACGGTCTACACCCTCGTGCGCAAGGTGAAGGGCTTCTTCCACTCCCTCCGCCAGAAGGAAAACAAGAAGCCGGCGAAGCCCGGCGTCATGCCGGGGCTGAAGCAGATGCCGGCTTAATTTCGCCGCAGCGGTGATACATACGAAAAAAGAAAACCCCGGCCTGTGAGACAGGCCG
>DASPJT010000035.1:0-20277 GCA_035628455.1 Minisyncoccota bacterium | reverse complement strand
TAAGAATAGAATTCGTGGGTAGGGATGATCTCCCCTACCACGGAAGCGATCGGCTCCTCGTTCCCGAGGACCGCGCACTCCACCTCCCTCGCCGGGATGAACTCCTCGATCAGTATCTTGCTGTCATATTCAAACGCCTTATCGAGAGCGGCAGCAAATTCTTTGGCATTCCTGACCTTGCTCACGCCGACGGACGAACCCATGTTCGCCGGTTTTACAAAGAGAATTTTTCCTAATTTCTTGGCAACCGCCGCGTAGGCCGGTCTTTTCTCGCTTGCGCGGAGCGTGATGAATCTCGCTATCGGCAGTCCCGCGTCCCGCAGGAGCCTCTTCATCGCATCCTTGTCCATGCCCACAGCGGAGCCGAGCACGCCCGAACCGACGAAGGGCACTCCCGCGAGCGTGAGAAGCCCTTGGACCGTGCCGTCCTCCCCCATAGGGCCATGCAGTATCGGGAAGACGACATCCACGCTCGCGGACTTCCCGCCGGAGAGAAGCGACAAGGCGCCCTTGCTTTCAGGCCGTAAGACTATTTCCTTGCCCTGTGCGACCTTAGTATTTCCGAGGAGCGGCTGCGCCTCTCCCGGCAGGAGCCACTTCCCCTGCTTATCGATGCCGATAGGCACCACTTCGTATTTGCTCTTGTCTATAGCCTCCGCCACATTCGCGGCGGAACGCAGGGAGACTTCATGCTCTGCGGACTTTCCTCCGAAGAGGAGGGCGACGCGAATCTTCTTGGCCATGCGGGAATGGGAAAAGGGGTAATACCCCGAGTATACCCTACCGCTACACGGCGCCTACCACGAAGGCGACGAGCATTATGCCGAGCGCGTTAAATACGTAGGAGATGGGCACGAAGGCAAGCATGCCGACCCGCGCCGTGCCGAGGAGCGCCAACCCGAGCTCGTCCGGAAGGGGGGAAGCGATGATGAGGGCGCCGAGCGCGGGCATGACCCAGTGGAAGATGCGGGAGTGGTAGAAGGCGCGGACGCGGCCCGGCTTCTTGTATCTGAAGAGGGCCATCACGTCCTCCGCCAGCCGGTCGCGGACGAAGCGGAAAAGGATGAGGTCCCCTAAGAGGGCGCCGAAGGCGCCGAGGAGGACCGTCGGCCAAAGAGGATTCGTCTGCACGATCTCCGCAAAGACCGCGGTGGCCGGCGCGACCGTGAACACGGAAGTGAAGAAGAAGCCGGCGATGAAGCTCCCCACGAGCGCGGAATCCTTGCTCGAGGCGAAGAGAGTCTCCAACACTCCGGATTCCACGATCATCACCGCTCCGACGCCGCTTACCGCGACGAGGATGAGGTCAATGAGGAGATTGCGCTTCAGCTTCGCGGGAACTTTGGCCATCGAGTACGCCCAAAGTATATCACCAAACGGAAAACCCCGGCGCGCCCTGCGCCGGGGTTTTCTCCCTTCTCCTTATCTCGCCTGCTTCGGAGGCACCTTCCCGCCGAGACAACGCAGGCACACGTCCTGCTTGGGGCGGGTCTTGATGTACTTGTTGCCGCAGGAGCACACCAGGATCTCCGTGCGGGAGGGCTTCTCGATCCAGTGGCCGTCTTTCTGGAAGGTCTTCGAGATCTTGGGTGCGTTGTTCATATAAGAATTCTTACTGCTGTTATTCCACGAAGGTCAGCGCCTTGCCGGTCTTCTCGCCTCGGCCGGTGCGGCCGATGCGGTGCACGTAGTCGTCGTAGGTGGTCGGCAGGTCGTAGTTGATCACGTGGCTCACGTCCGCGATGTCGAGGCCGCGGGCAGCCACGTCGGTCGCGACCAGGACCTGCACCTTGTGCTCCTTGAAGGCGGAGAGGGCGCGTACGCGCTGGGAGTAGCTCTTGTTGCCGTGGATGGACTCCGCCTTGAAGCCGCGCTTCTGGAGCTCGACGGCGAGGCGCTCCACGCCGTGCTTGGTGCGTCCGAAGACGAGCACCTTGTGGAAGTCCTTCTGGGAGAGGAGGTCGCGGAGCACGTCCATCTTCTCCGGGCCCTTCACGCGGATGATGTCCTGGTCGATGTTCTTGGATGTGTCCCGGGTCTTCACCGAGATGCGCACCGGCTCCCGGAGGAAGCTGCCGATGAGAGCTTCGATCTCCTTAGAGAGGGTCGCAGAGAAGAAGAGGGTGTGGCGGGGCGTCGGCATCTTGCCCATGAGGTACTTCATGTCGTTGATGAAGCCCATGTCGAGCATGCGATCGGCCTCGTCGAGCACGATGGTGCTGAAGGTGCCGAGGTTGATGGCGCCGCGCTCGATGAGGTCCTTGAGGCGGCCGGGCGTGCCGATGATGAAATTATTCTTGTAGCGGAGCTCGGAGAGCTGGCGGCCGATGGGCGCGCCGCCGACGCAGCAGACCGAGAAGAGGTTGAGCTTGTTGGTGAAGCCGCGGAGCTCGGACTGGATCTGCACCGCGAGCTCGCGAGTCGGCGCCACGATGAGTACGTTCTGCTTGGGGTCCTTCAGCACCTTGTCGATGAGGGGGATGAGGAAGGCCGCGGTCTTGCCGGTGCCCGTGTTCGCGATGCCCACGATGTCGGAGCCGCGGAGGACGTGGGGAATAGCCCGGTCCTGGATGGGAGTCGGCTCCTTGTAGCCCTTGGCGAGGATGTTCGCCTTGAGACGCGGGTCTATGGCGAAATCGCCGATCTGGTGCTCGGGTACGAAGTGCTCCGTCTCCTCGGTGATGACCGCCTTACTGATGAACTTGGAGACATCGATGCGGTCGCCCTTGGGGGCAGAGCGGCGGCGGAGAGTGTATCCGCCCCTATGAGCGGGTGCGCCGGACCTCTGGGGTCGGGAGCCTCCGCGGAAACCTGTGTGTCGCTGATACATGAAATCTGCAGAAGCGGATACTATCCGCTCTTCCTTCCCTTCGAGAGAAGCTCGTCTATCTGTGATAAACGTAAGGTGACGAGAATCCCACCATTTCGATAGAAAGCGAGTGCTTTCTTCCTTGAAAACAAGCCGAAAAATGAGATGTGCTTACTTCCGTATAGTACCAAAAAAGCCTCTAACTGTCAACGATATGCTATACTCGCCCCCATGAAAGGAAGGACCCCCCGATTCCCCCGGAAAGAAGCGCCGAAGGCTGCCGAGAAGCCTCTTTTCCCCATGCGCATCAACAAGTACCTCGCCCACAAGGGCTACGCGACGCGTACCGGGGCGGACGCCCTCATCGAGGCCGGCAAGGTCTTCATAAACGGCGTCCCCGCCGTCCTCGGCGCCAAAGTTGAGGAAAGCGACATGGTGGAAGTGCGCGACTCGCGGAAACCTGCGAGCTATCTCTACTACGCCTACCACAAGCCGGTCGGCGTCATCACCCACTCCCCTCAGCGGGGCGAGAAGGAAGCCAAGGAGGACATCCCCGTCAAAGGCGTCTTCCCCGTGGGGCGCCTCGACAAGGATTCCTACGGCCTCCTCATCCTCACGAACGACGGCCGCATCACCGACCGCCTGTTGAATCCCGATTACGCGCACGACAAGGAGTATGTCGTCACCGTACGGAAACCTCTCGCCAACAACTGGAAGACCCGCATGGAGCGGGGCGTGGATATCGAAGGCTACCTGACGAAGGAATCCAAGGTGGAGATCCTCGACGAGCGCACCTTCGCCATCACCCTCACCGAAGGCAAGAAGCACCAGATCCGCCGCATGTGCGCGGCGCTCGGAAACGATGTCGAGGACCTCAAGCGCGTCCGGGTGATGAATATAAGGCTCGGTGATCTGAAGCCCGGGAGCTATCGGAAGATCGAAGGCGCGGAGCTCACGGAGTTCCTGCGCTCCCTAGGTCTCTGAAATTTTTGAAAATCAAAATAGGGGGATTGTCGTGCAGGATCCGGTCGTGAAGGAATGAGTGTGTCTGTCTCCCCTATTTAAGTAGTCGGTAGAGAGTCGTAATTCTTACTTCGCAGACTGCCAGTCGTTGATGAAATCGAACGGATGGAGGAGATTTATGATATTGAGCAATAGATTGTCGCGGATCATGTAGCCGGCGAAGAGTTCTACGCCGATGAGGAGCGCCACGGTGAGCCACACCGGGAAGCGCCAAGCCGCAAAGAAACCGGTCGCCATCGCGAGTGTGTCCATAAGAGAATTAAGGATGCTATCCCCGACGTAGCCCTGGGCGAGGGCGCTCTCGCGGTAGCGGTTGATGATCATATCGGTATTCTCGAAGAGCTCCCAGGCGATCTCCACGCCGAAGGCAACGGCGAGGCGCGCGCCCACGGGGAGTGCGGGCGCGAAGCGCGAGAGAAGGTAATAGAAAATGACGCCGTGGGCGAGGTGCGAGAACGTATACCAGTCCGAAAGGTGCTGGGAATTGCCCGGGGAGAGCACTACGTTCTCCCAGAGCTTCACGTAGCCGCAAGTGCAGATCCCCGGCTGCCCCATGACATAGAGCGTAATCCCCTGGAGCACGAGGAAGCTCGCGGCAAGAGCCGCGTAATGCCAGAAGGTCAGACGCTTTAGGAAAGCAAGCATAGATTCAGATGCTCTCCGCCACCATCTCCCCTGCGGGCTCTGCCGTCACCGTGAAAGTGGTGCGGCCGATGATGGCGCCCTGCGTCGTCTCCACCGAGCAGCGCCACTTGCCGGGACTAAGCCCCGTCTTCTGGCTGTAGCCGCGATAGCCACTGTCCCGGCCGCCGTTAATGGAGAAAGTGAGCCGCGTAGAGGTCTGCCATTCCCCCTCCCTCTCGTCATACCGCTCCCAGCGGTGCGCGATCGGCGCGGAGAGACCGGAGGGCGCGAATACCGAGCTGAAGCAGTATGCAGGCTTTCCGGGAATGAGGCTGTAGGTGCGATGCGTGGAGCGGAAGAACTCGTACCAGCGCGGCTTCTCATATTCGACGAGGTAATCCCCGCCCGTGCGCGTCACCGAGTGATAGATGCCGATCTTCTGGAGCGAGAGCGGTACCGGCGGGATGATATTGAGGAAATAGAGGGAGTTGTAGAGGACGAAGACTCCGCCGAGATAGAGCGCGAGCTTCCGCTTCATGCCCTCGAAGCTCGGAGGCGACACCTTGTAGAGCAGGAAGAGGAAGCCGCCGAGGAGTGCAATCGCCGCGAGGCAGGAGAGAAGGAAGGCGAGCGTGCCGATGCGCCCGAGGAGGATGGGCACGACGAGCGCGAGGTACGCGAGGAGGAGGAAGAACCAGGCGGTGACGTTGAAATTGAGGCGCGCGTAGCGCTGGCGCAGGAGCTCGTTCCCCAGGATGAAGGCGCCGAGCACGAGGAAGAACAGGAGGCTCCCCTCGAAGGTGCCGCTCTGCCCGTAGAGCACGAGGAGGCCGCCCGCGAGGTTGCCGAAGCTGAACTGGAGGAGGATAAGCGCGATGATGGGCGGCACTTCGACGCCGCGCCGCGCGGAGATGGTGAGGAAGAGGATACAGCTCGCGGAGATGAGGAGGTAGCCCGTCAGGACGACGTTCCCGAAGAGCTGATCGGGGCGCCCTAGGGTCAGCGTATCGAAGACGAAGCCGAAGAGGAGCGCGCCCACGCCGATGTGCCGCTCGTAGCGCTCCGCGAATTGAAGCCACTCTCTCACGCGCGGATGAGTCTTGAGATAGTCGATCACGGATTAATTGTACCAATTAGGAGAATCGCTTGTCCTCTTCTTCCCTGACAGCATCCTCGTCGAAGCCGAAGTAGTGGGCGATCTCGTGCCAGAGCGTCTCATAGATCACCTGTTCCATGGTCTTCCCGGAATATTCCGCTTCTTCCTCAATGGGTAAGCGATAGAGCGTAATGGTGTCGGGGAGCGTCGGCCCTACGCCGTAGTAGGCGCCGCGCTCCGTGTTGGGAATGCCGCGATAGAGGCCGAGGAGCGTACCGCCCTCCTCTATCCCCTCCTCCAAGAGCGTCTCGGCGTCCGGCTCATCTTCGACGAGGAGCGCCACGTTCTTCATCTGCTTCCGGAATTTCTCCGGGATCTTCTCAAAGGCTTCCGCCGCCGCTTCTTCGAATCGCTCGGGAGTCATGGCTATTCGCTCTTCACGCCGACCACGAAGGTGCAGCCGTCCGGCCCGCACTTGGCATGGTGCTTGGTGCCCGCCGGTATCTCGAAGCGCTGGCCCCGCTTCAAGGTCTCCGAGCCCGTCTCGTCCGTGAGGGTGAGCTCGCCTTCGAGGATCACGTGGATAGTGTGCTCTTCGTGAGTATGCTCACCGAAATCGGTGTCCGGACCGTTCGCGCAGACAGCCACCTGGGTATACCCTTCCCGTTCGAGTTCCGCTACCCAGTCTTTCTCGTTCATATCCATAGGTTTATCGAATGCCGCTGTCGCAGGAGACCGCTACTTCGGTATAGGTCCCCGCCTTCACTACGAAGGTGTCGGTGCCGCAAGTCGGCATGGTGTGGCTGATGTTGCCGCGGATTATATACGAGCCCGGCTGAAGCGCCACTTTGAAGCTGCCGGCCGCGTCCGAGCGGAAGGTGGTAATCGTGCGCGATCCGTCCGGGGTCGCTATCACGAGATCGGTCGCGAAGGGCCGGTCCGCGCACTGCGGATCCGGCGGATCCTTCATGACCGGACAGGTCGGGCCGAGGAGCACCGTGCCGCGGATACCGCTCGTCGCAGGAATAGTCACCGGACAGGCGGCGAAGTCGCAGGAAGGCGGGATGCGTCCCACCAGGGTTCCGTTCGGACAGATCTTTGCATCCGCGTCGCACGCAGCATTCTCCGTTATGACGCGAGTGAAGGTGACTCCCTCCGGCGTACGGCAGCGCTCCGGATATGATTCCATGATGGGGTAGCCCGCTGCGGCGCACTCCTCGAAGGAGGTGATGGGCGCCTGCCCTCCATCCTTGTATCCGTAATACCCTGCGGCGCCAGCCGCGAGGAGAGCGACAGCTCCGAGTGCGATGATCTTGATGTTCATAAAGTTGGACCTCTATCCCTGCCCGAGCGAGCAAGTTTCCTCCAGTCTATCATTCTGGCTATGGTATTTTTGACGTTCCCCCGAAAGAAATATGACCCGCTTACGTCCCCGCAGATATCGGGATAAGATAGGGCGCATGATGGAGCGCATTAAAGATATGGGCCTCAAACATTTTGCTATCGCCGTAGCGGTCATCGCGAGCCTCGGAGTAGGCGGCGCCTTCTATTTCCTCGCCCAGGGACAGGTGCGGGTAAAATCCGAGCCCACCTTCACCATCGGCGGCACCCCCGCCTCCGAGATGCCCGGATCCGGGAAGACTGCCGCGGGCGGCCCCCTCCCCAAGCAGAAGCTCCTTTCGAGCGGCTACCACGTCTTCCAGACCTTCAATAACTGCGCTGCGGCCGGCCTCTCCATCGCCCTCTCCTACTACGATATCCATATAAGCCAGGAGAAGCTCGCCGCGAAGCTCCGCCCTAACAACAACCTCCAGGGGCTGGACGACGACAAATCCACTCCTCCCCAGGAACTCGCCGCGGAGGCGCAGGCCCGCGGACTCGTCGCCTATCATCGCGGCGGCGGCGACATCGACACCCTGAAGCGCCTTCTCGCCGCGGGTCACCCCGTCCTCATCCGCACCCTCCTCAACTCCTACGAGGACTTCGCCCACTACCGCGTCGTCCGCGGCTACGACGAGGCGCGCGGCGTGATCATCCAGGACGATTCCTACCAGGGCAAGGACAAGGCCTACACCTACGCGGAATGGAATGCCATCTGGAAGCCGTTCAACTACGCCTACGTCGTGCTCGCTTCCCCCAAGGACAAGGCTGAGGTGGAAGCCGCGCTCGGCGAGAGCAAGGACGCGAAAGCCTCCTGGCGTAAAGCGATCAAGATAGCGGAGGGTGAGCTCGCCAAGAATCCGAACGACACCAAAGCCCGCTTCAACCTCGCGACCGCCTCCTTCTATCTCGGAGACTACGAGCGCACCGTCGCGGAATTCGAGAAAGTAGAGAAGAGCCTGGCCCGCCGCACCATGTGGTACCAGATGGAGCCGATCGAGGCCTACTCCAAGCTCGGCAATCACGCGCGCGTCTTCTCCCTCTCGGACCGTATACTGAATGACGGCAACCGCGGCTACAGCGAGCTCTACCTCCTCAAGGGCAAGAGTTACCAGGCCCAGGGCAAGCTCGACCTCGCCCGCGCAGAATACGAGAAAGCTCTCCTCTATCATAAGAACTCCGCCGCCGCGAAAGCCGCGCTCGCTTCGCTTCAATAAAACTAAATAAAAAAAGACCACCCCAGCATGCACGCACGCAGGGGTGGTTTCCATAAGCGAAGGGACGTCAGAATTCTCCGCCAGCGAGCTGCGGCGCGAGACCGGTGTAGGCTCGCGGAGTGAGCTGCAGCATTTTCTGCTTAGCCTCCTCCGGGAGATTGAGTCCTCTCACGAAAGCATGAAGATCCTCGAGCGTGATCCTCTGTCCCCGGGAGAGGTCCTTGAGGAGCGCATAGGGATCCTTCACCCCATAGCGCCGCATAAGGGTCTGGTAGGCGTCGGTAAGGACTTCCGGATGCGCATTCAGCGCCTCGGTGATGACCGTCTTGTTCGCGGAAATCTTGCCGAGGCCATTCATGACACTGTGGTAAGCGACGAGACTAAGCCCGAAGGCACTGCCAAAGCCTCGCTCGACCGTCGAGTCGGAGAGATCGCGCTGAAGGCGTGAGATGGGCAGCTTCTCACCGAAGAACCGCAGAAGTGCGTTCGCGAAACCCAGATTCCCTTCAGCATTCTCGAAATCGATAGGATTCACTTTGTGGGGCATGATGGACGAGCCCACCTCGCCTTGGACCACTTTCTGGACGAGCCAGTCGTCACTAACGTATCGCCAGATGTCCTGGCAGACCGCGAACAGGATCACGTTCGCCCGGATGATGCCGCCGAAGAGTTCGGCATAGGTGTCATGAGGTTCGATCTGAGTGGTGTAGAGGTTCACCTCGAACGGCGGCACTCGCGGGTCCTGATTCAGATGACCTTGCACGAAGTTCTGGCTGAAGCTGATCCAGGGCACATCCGGAAGGGCGAAGACGAGGGCGTTGTAGTTGCCGCTCGCGCTGTTGAACTTCACCAAGATGCGGTAGCTGCGCAGGAAATCGATCTGGCGGTGAAGGCGCTCCGCGAAATTCCGGAATTCCTTGCCGAGAGTCGTCGGGGTAGCCGACTGGCCGTGCGTGCGTGCAAGCATAGCCAGCCAAGCTTCTTCCTTGGCGACGTAGAAGAGCCTGTCGTTGATCTCATAGAGCTTGGGTAGGAGAATCTTGTGTAGCGCGCCGCGGAGCATCAGTGCGTACGCCGCGTTATTGACATCCTCGGAGGTCGAGCCGAAGTGGATCCACTCCGTGACCTCTTCGAGGGACGTCCCGGCGAAGCGTAAGCGCAGATAGAACTCACAGGCTTTGACATCGTGGTTGGTAGCCGCAAACCCGCCGTAGCCCTTCGTTTCGATATCCTTGATGATCTGGGCATCTGCAAGGGTCACGGCCTGCAGATCCCTAAGCTGCGAGCACTCAGCCTCAGTAAACATACGCAGCGGCACATTCTGATGCCGCGAGAGCGCGAACAGATACTCGATCATGACGAAGATCCGGTACTTGATGAGGCCGAATTCGCTGAGGTATTCCCCTAGCTCCTTCGTCCTCCGGTGATAGCGGCCGTCCACGGAGCTAATGGCCATGAGCGGATGCAGCGTCATTGGGAATCTCCCCTCTCTTGGTTGGGATCGCTCAAAGAGCGAGCTGGCCGAACCGTAACAAAAAAGCCCCGGAGGGGCAATTTCGTAGAGCGCCAGGCGCGGAGCTATGCGCTCACCACGACCTCGAATCCTCCGTAGGCCATTCTCTTCATGTCGAAGGGCATCGGCATATTCTTCATGTCCTTGTACTTCTCCTCCATCTCCTTCATCACCTTGGCATTCACCTGGTCGCGGTGCTTGCGAGACTTGAAGGTGATGTAGGAGAAGAAGACGACCTCGTCCTCCTTAGCCTTGGCCATCTTCGGGAAAGTGAAGGTGACCTGCTGCGGAGTGGGATCGTCCATGATGCACTCCTTGTAGTCGAGCGCGCCGTGCTTGCGCCACGCCCTCTCCCCCTCCTTGGCCATCTTCTTGTACGCCTCGACATTCTTCTTCGGGACCACCAACACGAATCCGTCTACGTATTTTCCTGGTGTCATAAGTCTGGCTGAAAGCTATTTAAGCTTCTTTTCTAAGAAGGCGACCGTCTTGGCCCAGGCGTCCTTGGTCTCCTCCGGCGCGTAGTTCATGCCGGAAGGATTGGCGAAGGCGTGGCCCACGCCGGGATAGATATGGATCTCATTCTCGACCCCAAGAGTGTTGAGCGACTCCTCGAAGGTGCGCACCGTCGCGACAGGGATTGCCTGATCCTTGTCCCCGAAGATGCCGAGGACCGGCCACTTGATAGGCGCGAGGCGCTCCGTGGTGGTCGCCATGTTGCCGCCGTAGTAGACGACGGTGGCATCCAAGGGCTCGCCGGAGATGGCGAGCTCTACCGACTGCCGCCCGCCGAAGCACCAGCCGAGGGAAGCGACCTTCTGCGCGCCCTTCACCCGCAGGTACTCCGCGGCCGCGCGCATGTTGGCGACTCCTGCCGCCTGGTCGAATGCGGCGGTGAGCGCCCGCGCCTCCTCCTGCGATTCCACCACCTTGCCGTTGAAGAGATCGACGGCGAGCACCAGGTAGCCCTCCTTGGCGAGCTGTTCCGCGGTCGCCTTGATCTCCGGGCGGAGGCCGCGGTTCTCATGAATCATGACGACGCCCGGGTAATCCCCTTCCGCTTCCGGGCGGACGAAGTAGCCCTTCGCTCCCGGGAAATACTCGACGTCTGATTCGATGGCGACGGCGGTGCCGTTCCCGTTCTCGAGCATCTGCTGGTTGGTCATCCGTCCCGTCCCGTCCCTCCCCTGCCACCACCAGAAGAAGCCTCCGGCGACGACGATGAGCGCGATAAGTATGATGATCGGCTGGTTCATATGTTTTTATCCTTAAATGTTACCTGCCCTCCGCGGCCCGCTCAAGCTCTGCAATATCGAACTTCTTCATCTTCAGGAACGCCTCTGTGACCCGGGCGATTTTCTCCTTGTCTCCGCTCGCCATGATCTCATCCATGATGCTCGGCACGATCTGCCAGGAGACGCCGTACTTGTCCTTGAGCCAGCCGCACTGCTCCGCCTCGGGCACCGCCGAGAGCGCTTCCCAGTAGCGGTCTATCTCCTCCTGCGTGTCGCAGCGCACGATGAGGGAGACGGCTTCGTTGAAGACGAATTCGTGCGGACCGGAGCTATCCATCGCCATGAAGCCCTGCCCGAAGAGAGTGAAGCGGGCGTGCTTGATGAAGCCTTCCGTATCCCCCTCGCCCGCCGCATACGGCACCATCATCTCCACCTTGGAATCCGGAAAGAGCTCGGTGTACGTCCTGATGGCCTCTTCGGCCTTCCCGCTCATCTCCTGGGTGAACATGAGAGACGGCGTGACCTTCTGCCCGAGATCATGGTGCTCGCTCCAGGAGAGCTGCCAGGTCAGCCCATACTTATCCTGCAACCAGCCGTATTTCTGCGCCCACGGATAGGTATCATAGGGCATGAGCGCCTTCCCTCCCTCGATGAGCTTGTCCCAGGTCGTCTTGATGTCCGCCTCATTGTCGAAGACGACGAAGAGCGAGATGGAGGGATTGAATGTGAAATAGGGGCCGGCGCTGATCGCCATGAACTCGCTGCCCGCAAGCGTAAAAGTGACCACGTCCACGTCTCCAGAGGGAGTGCCGCTCAGCGTATTCACGTTCTTGACGGATGAGCCGGGAAATAGCGAGGTGTAGAAAGCGCTCGCTTCCTTGGCTTCTTTGTCGAACCAGAGGTGGGGTACGATTTTTTGCATACTCAACAGTATACAAGACGCCTATCCCGCCTCCCCTCTTACCGACCATTCCCAGTCTCTGTCGAGAAGCGCTCTCATCACGAGTGAGCAGCGAGACATTCATAAACACAAGGGCCGCCTTGTAGGCGGCCCTTGTGTTTATTTCTCAACCTCGACCTTGATCTTCGCTTTACGTTCGTCCTCGGATTTCGGGAGGGTGATCGAAAGAACACCGTTCTTCGCTCTAGCCACGATATTTTCCTTACTTACCCGGGCTGGAAGCGAGAACTCTCGGCGGAATTCGCCGAATTCCCGTTCAAAGCGGTACACTTTTCCATTCCTCTCGTCAGTGCTCTCCTTCTCAATCTTGCCGGAAAGCGAGAGATAATCGTCGCCGACCTCGATATCTATCTTCTCAGGATCGATGCCGGGTATGTTGGCCACCACCTTTATCTCATTGTCCGTCTCGGACACATCGACTTTGGGGAATAGCGTATTTACGGCGCCGAGGGAGCGGTTCCGGAAGAGGCTAGGGGTCAGTACATTGAACGGATCCCACGCATCGTCAAAGAACCGATCAATCAAGGAGAACGGGGAGATCTGCGGCTCATACGCCTGCATCTCGCGAGGCTGAGTGTTCTCTTTCTTAGTGATGTTGACCATAGATGCATGTGTTACGCCGCTAATGAGCTTGCCGCTGACCACACGGCAAACAAGGCTGCTTCACGAACAACCCGGGATGCTCGTTTGGAGTGACCCCGGGCAGGCGCCGCACGCGCGGCGCTCAGAATCGGACGACTTTACTATCTGCTGTCGCGAAGCTCCTAAGTGGCGTCGGAAACCGAACGGATGAATTTCCGAAGCCAGCGAGCCATCGCCATGCGAACAGAAATCATACGCTGCCTTCCGCGACCGATATCTTACGGCTTTTCGGCCGCGACACCCTATTAAACGATCTGTCTCCTTGAAGGTGTCAAAGGGGCCAAAAATCCCGGAACAGCTGTTCTTGTCGCCTGAAATATCCCTCCATAGCCTTTAGATTCTCCCGCATCAGCCCCTGCATTTGTTCAATATCCTTTTCCGTAAGAGGAGTAGTGGTCGCATACGTATTCATTTTCCCGTTTTCAAGAACCGTCACCACCTCGTTGCGATAGCCATATGGCGACGCCGGCACGACGGTACTGGAGGTTGTACTGACCAGAGACGGCGGAGATACGTGCAGCCGCCTGTCGGTCCAGAGATATGCATTGAGGGAGGCACTTGCAGCGAGCAGCAGAGCAAGCGCATAAATGAAGTGTCGTTCTGTCATGCCGTAATTAACGGCCGGAGGAGCTTAAGGTGTCTTCATAAGAAAGCGAGGTTGCGTATATTTCCTCCTCGCATCGGCGAAGCTTCCCATATCCTGAAGATACGGATGATCTGCCAGTTTCTTGCGAGCGCGGGAGAGATTCAGCTTTACGGCGTTTTCGCTCATACCCGTCACTGCCGCGATATCCCGCACAGACATACCCTGCTGATAGAACATGAGAAGAGTGTCGCGGCTCTTTTGAGGCAAGCTTTGGACGGCCCGCCACAGCGCCTCGGCGTCCGACTTCCGTTCCAGATCTTCAGTTATTTCTTCCGGCACCGCATCTGTCGGTAGCTCTTCCACAGGAACTGTCTGCGGTTTCCGATAGTGATCCACGAGAAGGTTGTGCGCGATAGTAAGCAAATAGGTGAGATAGGAATACCCTTTAGTCCGATAAGTCTCCCTCCGTTCAAAAGCCCGGAGAAAAGTCTCCTGCATCAGGTCTTCCGAAAGCGGGCGATCATGCCCCGTCCGGTACCAGAAGTAATTAAAGACTTTGTCCGCGTATTTCTTATACAAATCCTGGTAAATGAGCGGCTCTTTTTTTGACTTCTGAACGATACTATCGTCTTCCATAACTCTATTGTAACGAAGCCACTTCTATCCGCCACAGCTTTTGTAAGGGGCAATTCCCCCTGCCGTCTCCGCTTCCATGAGAGCACTCTGGTCCGGCGCCCTATCCTTCGGCCTCATCAACATCCCGGTGAGCCTCTACAGCGCATCCATGGACCGGGCGCTCCACTTCAAGCTCGTCCACAAGCACGACCAGTGCCCCATCGGCTACGAGAAGATCTGCAAGACGACCGGCAAGGAGATCAAGGGGAGCGACATCGTGAAGGCCTACGAGCTGCCTTCAGGCGCCCAGGTCCTCCTCGAGGACAAGGATTTCAAGAAGGCTGACGCCAAGAAGACCTCCACCATCGACATTCAGAGCTTCGCGGGCGTGGAGGAGATCGATCCCATCTATTTCGAGAAGCCCTACTACATCGAACCCGCGAAGAAGGCGGAGAAGGCGTACGTGCTCCTCCGCGAAGCCCTGAAGGACGCCAACAAGGTCGGCATCGCCACCTTCGTGATGCGCGAGAAGGAGAAGCTCGCGGCGATTCGCGTCATGGGCGACGCCCTCCTCCTGGTGCAGCTCCGCTTCGAGGACGAGATCCGCGATCCGGAAGGCCTCCGCTTCCCCGGAAGATCCAAGGTCGAGAAGAAGGAGATGGAGATAGCCAAGATGCTCATCGACAAGCTCTCCGAGCCTTTCGCCATCGAGAAATACAAGGATACCTATACGGACGAACTCCTCGCCATCATCAAAGCCAAGGGCAAGGGCAAGAAGGTCTCCCAGAAGGGCGATGTGCCCACCTACACCGAGATGGCGGACATGATGAAGATGCTCAAGAAGAGCCTGGGGGAAGGCGCGAAGAAGAAAGCGAAGACCAAAGCCGCTTCCCGTAAATAGCCATGTCTCTCGCCCGCTACAAGAAGATGCGCTCGTTCGAAGAGACGCCCGAGCCCGCAGGCAAGGTGGAGAAGCCCGGCACAGCGCTCCGCTTCGTGGTGCAGAAGCATGCCGCCTCGCGCCTCCACTACGACTTCCGGCTCGAGATGGAAGGCGTGCTGAAGAGCTGGGCCGTACCTAAGGGGCCGTCGCTAAATCCCAAGGACAAGCGCCTCGCCATGATGACGGAGGATCACCCCGTGAGCTATATGGAATTCGAGGGCACTATCCCGAAAGGCCACTACGGCGCGGGCGAAGTGATCGTCTGGGACATCGGCACCTACTATGCGGACGAGGAGAAGAGCGCCAGAGAGAACGAAAGGCTGCTCCTCGCAGGACTCAAGAAGGGGGATCTCAAATTCCGCCTGCGCGGCAAGAAGCTAAACGGCGAATTCGCCCTCGTGCGCATGAAGGGCGGCAAGTACGGAGACAAGGGGGACAGCTGGCTTCTCCTTAAGAAGGAGGACGACTTCGCCTCAGCGGGAGACGTGACTCTGCAGGAAGACTCCGTCCTTTCGAGCCGCGCGCTCGCTATGCCGAGCAAGAGCGCCGCGCCAGACATCCGGAAGCTGAAGAAGAGCGCCTTGCCCCGCGAGGTCAAGCCGATGCTCGCGACACTCGTGGACCAGCCTTTCGACGGCAAGGAGTGGCTCTTCGAGCTCAAGTGGGACGGCTACCGCGCGATCGCAGAGATCGCAAAGGGGAAGGTCCGCCTCTATTCCCGCAATAATCTGTCTTTCAATGAGCGCTACCCCGACCTCGCCGCCGCCTTGCGGGAGATCCCGCACGATGCGGTGCTCGACGGGGAGATCGTCGCTCTCGACGAGAAGGGCCGTCCCGATTTCCAGACGCTCCAGCACCACGGGGAGAACCGCGCTCCCCTCACCTACGCCGCATTCGACATCCTCTACCTCAACGGCCGCGATCTCTGCGATCTGCCGCTCATCGAGCGCAAGGAGATCCTGCGCGCCACTGTGGCAGGGATACCCGGCATCCTCTACAGCGATCACGTCGAGGCAAAGGGCAAGGCGCTCTTCCGCGAAGCCAAGAAGCGCGGACTCGAAGGAATTATGGCCAAAGAGAGGGAAAGTCCCTACGTCTCCGGCAAGCGCACCGAGCAGTGGCTGAAGATCAAGACGCACCAGCGCCAGGAAGCGATCATCTGCGGATTCACTGAGCCGCGCGGCAGCCGGAAGAAATTCGGAGCGCTCGTCCTCGGCGTCTACGATGGTAAGGGCGGGAAGAAAAAACTGCGCTTCATCGGCCACACCGGGACGGGCTTCGGAGAAGCCGGGCTCGCAGAGCTCCACCAGAAGATGCAACCCCTCGTCACCGATGAGTCTCCTTTTGAAGAAAAGGTCCCCTTGAACGCCCCTATCACCTGGGTCAGGCCGCGCCTCCTCTGCGAGGTCAAATTCGCGGAGTGGACCCGTAGCGGCATTATGCGCCAGCCCGTGTTCCTGGGGCTGCGCGAAGACAAGCGGCCCGAGGAAGCAGTGGAGGAAGTGCCTGAAAGCGCGGAGAAAGCCAAAGAACATGCTGAACGGAGCGTCGAGGTGGAGATCACCCATCCGGACAAGGTCTATTTCCCCGAGGACGGTATCACCAAGGGCGAGGTCGTAGAGTATTACCGGAAGATCGCTGACGTCATCCTCCCCTATCTCCAGGATCGCCCCGAATCCCTGCACCGCCACCCGAACGGGATCGATAAGCCCAGTTTCTTCCAGAAGAACATCGAGGGAGAAGTGCCGCCCTACGCGGAAACCATCCGCATCAAGAGCGAGAGCAAGGGAGAGATCAACTATCTCCTCTGCCAGAACGAGGAGACGCTCCTCTATATGGCCAATCTCGGCTGCATAGAGCTGAATCCCTGGAACTCCCGCACGAGCGCCCTCGGGAAGCCCGACTTCATGATCATCGACCTCGATCCCGGGAAAAACACCTGGTCAGAGATGGTCAAGGTCGCAAAGACCGTCCACGAAGTGCTCGACGAAGCCTGCGAAGAGAATTACCTGAAGACCTCCGGCAAGACCGGGCTCCACATCCTGGTACCGCTCGGTGCCCGCTATGAATACGATCGCATCAAGGAGTTCGCCGAGCTCATCGCGAACATCGTCCACAAGAAGCATCCGGATATCACGAGCGTCGAGCGGAATCCTAAGAAGCGCATCAAGAAGATCTACCTGGACTTCCTGCAGAACCGGACGGGGCAGACCCTCGCCGCGCCCTACTCCCTGCGGCCCGTGCCCGGCGCGGTCGTTTCCACCCCGCTTGAATGGAAGGAACTCTCTCCGCGGCTTGATCCGCGGAAATTCAATATAAAAACCATCTTTTCCCGCCTCAAGAAGAAGGGCGATCTGTGGAAGCCGGTGCTCGGCCGCGGGGTAGACCTCGTCGAATCGATCAAGTGCCTGCAGACCTATCTCGAGAAGGGCTGATCTCTAGTGTCCCTCCGCGTATTTCTTGAAGTTATCCAGGATCGCCTGCCAGCCGCTCTGCTGCATCTCAAGGGAATTCTCGGACTCGGGGTCAAACGTAACGGCAATATGTGTACCCTCCCCTTCCGGCGCGAAAGTGATCGCCGCCTTGCGGCCGTCGTCCATGGTATAAGCGATGCGCTCCATCGGCACGACTGCATCGTAGATGCCGGTGAAATCGAAGCCTGCGCTGCCGTCTTTGGCCTCCATCCGGGAAAGGAACCTGCCGCCGACCCGCAGATCGTTCTCCGCTCTCGGCGTATGCCAATCGGGAGAGGCATTGTTCCACCGCATGATATGCTCCGGCTCTGTGTAATGCTTCCAAACCTTCTCCGGAGAAGCGTGTATAACTGTTTCTACAGTGATGGGCGCATGCATGCCCTAACTATACCCGAGAGGCCATGCTGACAGAAGCTGGCATCCGATGCGTCTGTTACTATATGCCTATGACACGCGTATATTTCTTTTTTGCTTCTCTGGCCCTCTTTATCGGCATCGCGCTCGCCCCTTCGGGCGCAGAAGCGGCCACGCGCTCTCTCTGGCTCGGCCACTCCGGGAGCGACGTGCGCGCGCTCCAGACCGCGCTCATCGCCAAGGGGCATCTCGCTCCGGGGAAAGCGACGGGATATTTCGGACCCCTCACGGAGGCCGCGCTCAAGAAATTCCAGTGCGCGCAGGCGATAGTCTGCTCGGGTACGCGCTTCACGACAGGCTACGGCGTCTACGGGCCGAAGACGCGCGCGGCGCTCGGCGGCGCCGTCGAGGGTCCCCCGGTCGGCACCCAGAACCCCGGAAACCTGACTGGCAAATCCCTCACGGGACCGTGGACGGGACCTTTGGAGTTTTCCGGCTGGGTTCCTGATTGGCGCGCCTCTTCCGGCACTAAGGACGTCATTCCGAATCTGAACAAGCTCTCTTCCGTCATGCCCTTCGGCTACAAGGTATCTGACTGGGGCACTCTCATCGGCAAGGATAAATTCTCGCAGGAACCGTGGACAAGCCTCATCGCCGCCGCGCGCGCCCAAGGCGTCAAGGTGGTGCCCACCGTCGTCTGGCTCGAGGGCGGCCCTATCCACAATGTCCTCAGCAACCAGAGCGCCCGCATCGCGCTCGAGGACGAGATCGCCGCGCTCGTCAAAGCGAACAACTTCGACGGCATCGACATCGACTTCGAGGCCAAGAAGCATGAGACCATCGACTACTTCTCCACCTTCCTCAAGGGCCTCGACATGCGCATGGGTGACAAGCTGATCTACTGCACCATCGAGGCGCGCATGCCACTCGAGAACCGCTTCCCGAACGGGATGACCATCCCACCGGATGCGATGGACTACGCGAATGACTACAATGCGCTCAATCGCTACTGCGACCGCGTGGAGATAATGTCCTACGACCAGGGCACCATCGATAAGCGCCTGAACGCCGCCCGCTCCGCTCCCTACGCGCCCGTTGCCGACCCGAGCTGGGTGGGCAACCTGGTGCAGCTCGCCGCGCAGAACATCGCTAAGGAAAAGATCATCATCGGCGTGCCAACCTACGGATATGAATACGAGGTCACTCCCCTCCTAAACGGCGGCTTCAGCTACCGCCGGCTCTGGGCCTTTAACCCAAACTACGCCACCCAGATCGCCGCCCAGCTCGGCATTACCCCGCGGCGCACAAGCGCGAATGAGATGGGCTTCACCTATGACCCTGCACGGCTTGCGGCCATCGCCCCGAGCGGCGACAACTCGACTCAACTCCAGCAGGCGCAGACCACGCCCTCGACTTCGGTCGTTCAGAACCTCGGCTCCCAGGTGGATACGACCAAGCCCTTCAACTACGTCACCTGGAGCGACGCGCAGGCTATCGCGGACAAGGTGGCGCTCGCCCGCGAACTCGGCGTACGCGGCATCGCCGTCTTCAGCCTCGGTGGGGCGCAGGATCCGGGGATGTGGAATGTGCTGAGGTAAATAGCGACTTCTTCCAAAACATAAAGACTCACTCGATGAGACTACGATAAGTCCCAGGCTCAATAGAGTGGTGAAGGCAGGAGCCGAAGCTCAACTGCCTTCACCGAAGTCGTCTTATGTCAGGCTGGTGGGAGACGATATCCGGAGCATCCATATTCGCCCCGGCGTTCCGTCTTCCAGAAACGAAGCAGTCCCTGGTCGGGGAGCATGATGGTGAACACTCTGATCTTGTCATTCTTGACGAAGCTGGCCAGGCCGACCTCCACCTCCGCCTTATCATTGTCGACGTCGAGCTTCTCGCTCAAGAAGCCCAGGGTCAGAGGCTCGGTGTCCGGTGCGGTGCCGTAGGCAAAGTAACGGTTATGCTCGAGCCGAAGCGTGACGCCGCCGAAGTCGATCTTCGGACAATGCATCACGTCGTTGTCTCCCCAGACACCGAACAGGTAGCAGAGAATCGCTTCCCGCCAGCGGTTCCCAGGGAACACCTTGAGGTCGCTCACCTGGATCTCGTGATGGTCCGCATTGAGCTTGGATGCGTCATGCAGATCTGCCGCACGATCTCCGCGCTCAGCGATAAGACGAGAAAATGGGGGCATGGAGGCCTCCTATGTTGCGCAGTACCACGCTACCGGACAATCCGATAAGTGAACCGCAGGGCTTCCAAGTACTATTATATATGCAAAATTTGATATTGTCAATACCTAGCCAGACTAGCGTACGCATCTCACGTCTACAGAATAATCCTTGGCCAAAGTCGCTGTACACACGAGGGACTTGCGCCGGTCTTCGAGAGCTTTGATGCGCGCACGGATCTCCGGAACCTTCTTCTGGAGATCAGCGATCGTCACGGCCATGCTCGCCGGAGCACGTCCTGAAGCGACCAGCCGGTCAGTGGTCGACGCGAAAGAATTAATGATCGTGGTGAAGTCGGACGTCACCGCAAGGCTCGGAAGCATCTTGTCCGCGCTGTGGTACGTGCTCGCGTAGGCCTTGTAGTGATACAGGCTCTCCAGGTTCAGCCGGTTGAGGTCAGCCATCATTTTCTCCTTGCTGAGGTGTGCCGGGATGAGCTCCACCCTCTTTATCTCGCTCCTGAGCGTGGCATTCCGATCGGTGATGTTCGGGGTGAGCGCCCGATACCGGCGGTTCGCCTCTGAGAGCGCCTCTAGGGTTTTGTAGAGCTTGGGGCGGTAATTAGCCACGGTTC
>DASPJT010000034.1:0-4043 GCA_035628455.1 Minisyncoccota bacterium | reverse complement strand
ACCACATCGCCCGGACCCACCGAATACGTCTCGCCGCCTACTTTCGCCTTGCCATTTCCCGCGACAAAAAGAAGGATCTGCTCTACGTGCTCGTGCGTCTCCTCCCCCACCTCTCCCCCGGGCGGGATGCTCATGACCACGAGCTGGGATTTCTCGCCAGTGAGGATGACGCGACGGAAATCCTCGTTCTCTTCGGCTATCTTCCTGACGTTGGCGTGGTAGGACATAGGATGAATTAGGAGAGTTTAGTATGGATAAAAAGCGCGTGCGACTCGGCTTTTGATTCTAGAGTGACTTCAGGCTCTCCGCGAACACGCGCCTGGTCTCCGGAAGAGAGTCTCTGATCATCGATCGCGAGGGAACCGTCTCCAAGATAGACGAACAAACCCTCATCTGCGCCGAGGGGAAAGGCGAGGCGCACCCCCTTCTTCAAGAACCCCGCGTAGATATCTGCCGAGGCATTCATCTCAAGAGGGGCCTCCTTGCCGAGACCGGATACGAGCAAAGTCAGTTGCCCGCCAGGCTTTGCTGGCAAGGCTTTCGTCTGAGCATAACCAGGCTTCAGATTCTCTCCGGCCGGAAGGAACCACAGCTGGTAGAGATGCACTGGTTCCTTCCCGCGATTCCATTCAGAGTGCACCACTCCGCGCCCCGCTGTCATGCGCTGAATCTCGCCCGCACGCACTTCCGCTTTGTTGCCCATGCTGTCCGTATGGGCGATCGCGCCCTTGAGCACGATGGTGACGATCTCGAAATTCGCATGCGGATGATCCGGAAAGCCGCTGCCCGGCGCCACCACATCGTCATTAAAGACACGCAGCGCCCCGAAAGAGAGATTTTCCGGATCGTAATAGTGGCTGAAGGAGAAAAGCCAATGCGTCTTGAGCCATCCGAGATCCTCGGAAAACCGGCGATGCGCCGGAATAACCTCGATCATACTACCTAAAGCGAATCGGGACTTTCACGGACGCGTCGTTCTGCGGGAGGCCGGACGGATTGTCCTTGTGGAAGACGACGAAGCCGGTATTGGTGCTCGTCGGCGCGGTGAAGCTTATCGTCCCCTTGAAGGGCACGTACTCCGTAGTCATCCACTCGCCCTGCGCCTCGGCGTAGTGCTGGGCGATCCTTTTCCCGGCGGAGTCGGTGATCTCTATCGGGAACGAGGCTTCGAAGAACCAGTAGCCGCGCGCGACGCCGCCCACGGTAAGCGGAGAGGTGATGATATCGCCGTTCTTGGGAGAGGCTACGATGATGAGCGGGAGCACGCACTCGTTCACCTCGGCGTTCCAGGAGCCGCCCGCGGCGACACAGAGGGCTGCCGGGTCAGAGGGCGTGGAAGTGGCGGCGCCTCCGGAAGAGGTCCCTGAAGGAGTGGACGTGGCGACCGGAGAGGGCCCCGGGGTGCGCACCGCGAAGTAATAGTAGGCCGCTCCGGCGAGGAGGAGGATGACGGCAATGGTGAGGAGGGCGCGTGAAGACATATTTTTTCTACCGATAACTCTTAAGCTCGCTCCACTTGAAGCGTATCCCCGCGCCCAGGGTGCCCAACATGAGGATGAAGGCGACGATCCAGCCGACCACGGGGACGAGGGAGAGGATGGCGAGGGCTACAGTGCCTATGACGATCGTGAGGACGGAGACTTTCATCTCCGCTTCCCTCTTGAAATACCGGTAGATCTCTCCGCCCACGAGCGCAGGGAGGTAGAGCGTGTTGATGATGAGCATGGCTCCGTAGATGAGGAGGACCAGGATGCCGATGAGGAGGCCGACCACCGTCATCATAAGGAGGACTGCCGCGAACGGGGTCGCCACTAGGAAGGCGAAGCCGATGAGCACGTTCCAGCCGAAGCCGTCGAAGAAGCGTGCCGCGAGCCCCAGGACCGCGCGCCGGTAGTAGAGGCTCATCACGAGACACCCGAGGAAGATCATGAGGAGCTTCAGCACGAACCAGACGCCGATCGTCTTGGCCCAATAGAGCGGAGAATAGCTATTCTCATGCGGAGACAGAGGCTCGTAGATGACTTCTCCACTGAAAGCGGCGCCTTCGACGACGGTAGCCGCGCGCCCCGCGCTGTAGGTCACCGTGCCAGCAAGAGAAGCATTCGGTCCGAAGGTCACCGTATCCGCGGAGATGGAGAGAGGGCCGCTTATGGTGCCGTTTATGGTCACGTCGCGTGCATGCACGCGCACGCGGCCCTGGACCACTCCGCTGAGGAGCACGCGGCCGCCGGCGAGATACATATCTCCGCCGACGACCATGCTCGGGAGCGTGGTGACGTCGCCGCCGGCGAGGAGCGCATCGCCTCTCGCAGAGCTGCCGAAGGTGATCGAGCCGCCCGCGGCACGCACGTCATCCCCCACGTTCCCGATGATGGTGAGCGTGCCGCCCGCCGCCTGGAGGTCCTGAGACGCGCTGCCGGTGAAGAGAAGGGTGCTCCCGGCGCTCGTCACGTCGCCCGTGACGGCGCCCTCTATCGTCATGGAATTCCCGGCGACGTAGAGATCCCCGGGAACCGCTTCTTCCTTCCCGAGGAGATAGCTTTCCCCCGAATAGAAGCTCGCGGCGGAAGCGGTGAGCGGCAGGAGGAGGGAGAGCGCGGCGACGGCGAATATCTTTTTCATAAGAGGATACGGCTAGCCTAAAAACTGCTGTGTAGCCTGATTATAGAACTTTGAGGGAAATAGGAAAGAACATCGCACGCGACGGGACCCTTGGGGGGTGTCCTATTGCCAATACCCGAGGATGAAGCCGAAGGCGACGAGACAGAGGAGCTGGAAGCCCGCCTGGAGGAGGAAGCGTGTCCAGGCGACCGAGCTAGAATCGTTGTTCCACATGGAGCTCGCGGCGACGGTCGGCATGACGAAGCCGGCCCAGATCCAGAGCGCCGTCTCGGTGCCTGCGGCGCTCGGCCACCCCTGTATGAAATGCGCGAGCACGTACGCCTGGAAGAGAACCAGGAGGAATTGCACGGCGTAGAGCGGCATCGCTTTCTTCTGCATCTCCGCGCGCCGCGACATGTCCATGGCGTCCGCGCCGATCACACGCAGCCACATGTTCCCGAAGAGGGGCCCGTACCAGAGGAATCCCGCGACCATCGCGAAGACCCCGCAGGCGAGCACTGAGAGATAATTTATCTCCATAGGCAAAGGATTATCTGCTAATACCCTCCCCTATTTTACCCCGCTGCTCGGAACGTAAGAAGGGCGATATTGACACGTCTACGCCTCTGTAGCCAAGAGATGATTTTCCCTCAGAATCGATCGCGGTTCCGGCTACACCTAATGCTGAGAAGAAGAAACGAGCGGGACCCGCTCGTTTTCCTATTTTTATCCCGATATGAAAAAGCTGAAGAGCCGCCGGAGCGGCTCTTCAGCGAAGGGATGGTATATGCACGGATTCGGTGAAGACTAGCGATTGCCGCCGCCACCGCCGCCGGTGTTGCCGCCGCCATCTTTCTTCTTTTCGTCGTCTCTCCTGTCCTCCGCGCGGAGCGTGTCCATCTCTCCGCCGCCACCGCCTCCGCCGCCTTCATCCTCGTCATCATCGCGGCGTGCGATGACTTCGAAATACGGGGACACGGTGGCAGTCTTCTCTGCCCACACCAAAACCTCCTTTTCGAGTGTGTTCTTCATGGGATTTAGGATTAACCTATTAATGCCCGACTATTTTTTGACGCTCGGGGTATGCCCTTCTTACGGCGGAAATCATTGACAAATATCCGCATGAATCGTTTCGAGAATACGCAAAAATCCGCGCCGTGAGGCGCGGATTTTTGCTGACGAAGCCTGCGGTATTACGCGCGGGCGACGTTCACGGCGTTGAGGCCTTTCGGACCCTCGGCCACTTCGAAGGTGACGACGTCGCCGACCTTAAGGTCGTCGAACATCACGCCTACGAGATCCTTGGAGTGGAAGAAGAGATCCTTCGTCTCGCCTTCGCGAGAGATGAATCCGAATCCACGATCCGTGAGGGTCTTGATGGTTCCTTTCATGGTGTTGTTATGCTTCTCGGAAACCCGACTGCGTTCCTTAGTCTATAAGAC
>DASPJT010000033.1:0-6285 GCA_035628455.1 Minisyncoccota bacterium | reverse complement strand
CCTTGAAAACTAGTATATCCTAAGCCGTTTTTCGCGCAATACGCCCCTCTTAGCGGGCGAACTCGATGCTGCGGGCCTCCCGGATAACGTTCACCTTGATCTCCCCGGGGTATTTGAGCTCGTTTTCGATGCGAAGGGCGATCTTCCGGGCCAGGGCGCGGGCCTCGAGGTCGGAGACCTGGTCCGGATAGACGAAGACTCTCACCTCCCGGCCGGCCTGGATGGCGTAGGTCTTCTCCACGCCGGGGAAGCTCTTGGCGATGCCCTCGAGCTCGCCTAAGCGCTTGAGGTAGTTCTCCACGGAATCGCGGCGAGCTCCGGGGCGCCCGCCGGAGATGGCGTCCGCCACCTGCACGATGATGGACTCCACCGTCTCGTAGGGGTACTCCTCGTGGTGGGCCTGCATGGCCTGGATGATGCCCTTCTCCACCCCGAACTTCTCCAGGATGCGGCGGCCGATCTCCACATGGGTGCCCTGCACCTCGTGGTCCACCGCCTTCCCGATGTCGTGGAGGAGGGCGCCGGCCTTGGCGACGGCGACGTTCGCGCCGAGCTCGGCGGCGAGGACCCCGGCGATGTGGGCCATCTCTATGGAATGCTGGAGGACGTTCTGGCCGTAGCTCGTGCGGTAGTGGAGGCGGCCGAGGATGGAGACGAGGCGCGGGTCGAGGTTGAACACGCCGCACTCGTAGGCGGCCTGCTCGCCCTTCTCCTTGATCGTCTGGTTGGCGTCCGCCTTGGCCTTCTCCACCACTTCCTCGATCTTGGCCGGCTGGATGCGGCCGTCGGCGATGAGGGCTTCGAGGGCGATGCGCGCGATCTGCCGGCGCACCGGGTCGAAGGAGGAGAGCGTGATCATGCCCGGCGTGTCGTCGATGAGGACTTCAACACCGGTAGCGCGCTCGAAGGCCTTGATATTGCGGCCTTCCTTGCCGATGATCTTGCCCTTGAGGTCGTCCGAGGGGATGGGCACGGAGGTGGCCATGTTCTCCGCCGCGACGGAGTTCCCTAAGCGGTGGATGGAGGCGATGAGGATCTCCTTGGCCCTCCGGTCGAGCTTCTCTTGGCTAAAGAGCTCGAGCTTCTGCGAACGCACCTGGAGATCCTCCTCGTGCTCCTTCTCGAGCTTCTGGAGGAGCGCAGCCTTCGCCTCTTCGGGGGAGAGGTTCGCGATCTTCGCGAGCTCGGCGGTCTTCGAGGCTTCGAGCGCGTCCGCGCGGTCCTTGATCTCCTTGATCTCGCCGATCTTCTTCTTCAAGTGCTCCACTTCCCGGTCGATGTCGAGCTGACGGTTGTCGAGGAGCTCCTCCTTCTTCACCAGGCGCTCTTCCGTCTTCTGGAGCTTGTCTTCCTTCTCCTTGGCCTCCGCGCGCGCCTGCTCCTCCATCTGGAGGGCCTTCTCCTTGGCTTCGAAGACGATATTCTCGGCCTGCTCCTTGCTCTCGAGCATCATCTGCTTCAGCTCGAGCTCGATCGAGCCGCGCTTCGAGAGGGTGATGAGGTAGCGCAGGAGGTATCCGACGCCCACGCCCAAGATACTCGCGACGGCGAGGAGGACGAATGCAGTTTCTAAATCCATACGCGAATGAATCGCTTTCTACTCAGAGACTAGGTGCTGCGGGGTGTGTGGCGGGACATATCTGCCAGTTAGTTTCTAAGGAGAAAGCGAAATAAATCTAAAGTGAGTAAGGACTTCATTGTACAACGCGAGAAAGGGTCTGTCGAGAAGCGGAAAAGATAATGAAAAAGGAGCCTGGCGGGTGGTCCCGCGGCTCCTTTTTCGTCCCAGACGAGGCCAAGAATGAATAAAAACGAAAATTTCAGACCGGCGGCGCCCGGACGATGATGACGGTACAAGCGCCGCCGGTCCTCCGACGGCCATGTCTGCCTCCGAGGTGGAGAGGCAAAGGGCCGTCGCTAATTTAATCTTCTCCCGTCTATAGGTCAACTACGCGCTCACCTTGTGGATCTCGTCGATGATGCCGTACTTCTTAGCCTCATCCGCCGACATGTAGTAGTCGCGCTCCACGTCCTTCTCGATCTGCGCGATCGGCTTCCCCGTGTTCTTGGCGAGGATCTTGTTCAGCTTCTCGCGGGTCTTCAGGATGTGCTTCGCGGTGATCTCGATGTCGGTAGCCTGGCCCTGCACGCCGCCCCACGGCTGGTGGATCATGACTTCGGAATTGGGGAGCGCGAAGCGCTTGCCCTTGGCTCCCGCGGAGAGGATGACGGCGGCGGCGGAGGCCGCGATGCCGACGCAGACGGTGGAGACGTCCGGCTTGATGTAGTTCATGGTGTCGAGGATGGCGAGGCCGGAGGTGACCTGGCCGCCCGGGGAGTTCACGTAGATATAGATGTCCTTCTTGGGGTCCTCCGACTCGAGGAAGAGGAGCTGGGCGATGATGAGGTTCGCCATGTCGTCGTCGATCGCGCCGCCGAGGAAGATGATGCGGTCCTTGAGGAGACGCGAGTAGATGTCATAGGCGCGCTCGCCGAACTGTGATTTCTCGAGGACTGTGGGTACTAGATACATATATATGCGTAGTTAGTAGGGAAACTTTAGCAGAAACCTCCCTCTTGTCCACTTTTTCTAATACGCACGAATTAGGGTTATTGGTGGAGTCCTCGCAAAGAGAACGCCGCGTCCAATTAGACGCGGCGGAGGGACTGACGCTCTTGGGGTCGTTAAGCTTTTCTTGGTCGTAGCTCTTCGGCCGCTTGGGACAGGGCGCTGTTGAGAGCTATGAGACCCGCCTCACGAACCACCTCTTCTTCGCTCATTGCGTCAACGGCAGCAATTACTTCCGGGGGTCTCTTTTCTCTTCTGTAAATACTCCTTATTAATACTCTTGCCTTCTCTATGGCCTCAGAGTCGCCCATGAAGTGCTCCTTTCTGACTAGTTCAACTACGTTTTAAACGTAGTGGTAGGGGATTGCAAGGGTAGGGACCTTAGCGCTGATTCTCCAGGAATTCGAAGACCTTGTCGTTCGTGAGGAGGTTCTCCACGTAGGCGCGGGCGCGCTCGCGGTCCGCGCCTTCGTGGTGGGCAATGAGGGCATCCGTCTCTTTCTCCACGGCTTCCGCTTCCGGGGCGATATGCTCCGCGGCGGCGATCTTGCCGAGGATGAGCTCGAGCTTCACGCGCTTCCTGGCCTCCGGCTCCCATTCCTTGCGCAGGTCTTCCTCGGTCTTCTTCACGCGCTTGAGGTAGTCGGGGAGGGTGAGGCGCATGCGGGAGAGGTCGCTCTCGAGGCGCGCGAACATCCGCTCCATCTCGCTCTCGACGAGGACGGCGGGGAGGGCGATCTCGGTCGCCGCAGTCAGCTCTTCGATGAGGGCGAGGCGGCGCTTCTCCCTGGCGCGGGATTCCTTCTCCTTGCCGAGGTTCTCGCGGACGGCCGCTTCGAGTTCGGCGACATTCTTGAAATTACCGAGGGCGGCAGCTTCTTCGTCGGTGAGCGCGGGGAGTACCGCGTTGTCCTGGCTCTCCGCCTCCTTGCCGCCGCGGATCCTGCGGATCTCTTTGACTACATCAGCTACTTCCTTGTCGCTCGCGCCCTCCGCTTTCTCCGCGGGGATGCCCTTAGCGATCTTCTTGTAGTCGGGAAGGGAGAACTTCGGGAAAAGAGGAATAGTGAGGCGGAGAGCCGCTGCTTCGCCGAGGGCGAGCTTGGTTATGGTCACCTTGGGGGAGCCGATGGGTTCCAGTTTGAGCTCCTGGATCAGGTTCGGATAGAGGTGACTCATGGCGTGCTCCACCGCCTCTTCCAATATATAGAGGTCGCCGAAGCGCTCCCGGATCATCTTCTCCGGCACGTGCCCCTTGCGGAAGCCCGGCATCTCCGCATGGAGGGCGATATCCGCGAGAGCTTCCTTGTAGAGAGGCTCGAGTTCGGCTGCGGGAATCTCGAGAGACACCTCGATCTCGGAATCGGGGAGCTCTTTCTGAGAGACGTTCTGGTAGCGCACGGAGTGCGCGTGATGCGCGTGAGAGTGTTTTGCGGACATGCGGGAGAGTCTAGCTGTTATTGAATGCCTCTGCAACCGATCAGCGGTATTCAGGAGTGGAAGAAGCGGGGACGCTCGCTTCGAGAGAAGCCGGGCGCGCGGATTTCGCGGACGGGGCCTTTACGCGGCGCATCTCGCGCTGCTCGGCGAGGCGCTCGCCCCAGAAGTAGAGGCCGCCGAGCACGAGGATGAGGAGGATGATGACGATGCCGATGAGGGGGCCGACGCTGTTGTCTTTGTTGGGCTGGTGGTCCATACACAAGCGATTGCGGCAAAAGCCGCCGCAGTGCGGCGGCCCGTGCCTACTTGTTGAATTTCTCCTTGTAGAGCTCCTGGGATCGGGCGAACGCGGCGGCCGCATCGCTCTTCCCCTTGAAGCCGGTCACCTCCACCACCTTGTTCTGCAGCTTCTTGTAGGTGGAATAGAAGTGCTCGATCTCCTTGAGGGTGTGCGGATTGATGTCGGCGAGGTCCTTGATCTCCTTGAAGCGCGGATCGTCCACCGGCACGGCGATGACCTTGTCGTCCGCGTCCCCGCTGTCGATCATGTTCATGAGAGCGACCGGGCGCGCGTGCACCAGGATGCCGGGGAGGAGCGGGTGCGTGGTGAGGAGGATCACGTCGAGCGCATCGCCGTCGTCCCAGAGGGTCTGCGGCACGAAGCCGTAGTCGAAGGGGAAGTCCTGGGCGGTGTGGGAGACGCGGTCGAGCGCGATCATGCCCGTCTCCTTGTCGATCTCGTACTTGTTCTTGGAACCCTTGTTGATCTCTACGATGACGTTGAGAGATTCCTCGGTTCCCGGAGCGATATCGTGCCAGAGATTCATACTCTTTATATATAGGTTAATTTAGGAAGCGGATTCCGCCGGCTTCTCTTCCGGCGCGGCTTCGGCCGCGGTAGCCGGCGCCTCGGAGACGACGTTCTCGCCGCGGGCGGAAGCGATGTCGATGCGCCAGCCGGTGAGCTTCGCGGCGAGGCGGGCGTTCTGTCCGCCCTTGCCGATGGCGAGGGACTGCTGGTCCTCGCTCACGGTCACCTTGGCGCTGTGATTCTCCGCATCGATGTCGATAGAGAGGATCTTGGCGGGCGAGAGCGCCTCCTCGATGAATTTCTTCGGATCCTCGGACCAGTCTATCACGTCGATCTTCTCGCCTCCGAGCTCGCTCATGACCGTGGAGACGCGCACGCCGCGCTGTCCCACGAGGGAGCCGACCGGATCCACGTGCGGATTGTTGGAGGCGACCGCGATCTTGGAGCGGGAGCCCGCTTCGCGCGCGATACCCTTCACTTCCACCGTGCCGTTCGCCACTTCCGGAGCTTCCTGCTCGAAGAGCTTGGCGAGGAATTTCGGATGGGAGCGCGAGAGCTTGAGGAAGACGCCGCGCGGGCTCTCCTCGACGGCGTAGAGGTAGGCCCTGATGCGCTCGCCCTGGCGGTAGTGCTCGCCGGGGATCTGCTCCTCGTAGGTGAGGATGCCCTGGGTGCGGCCGAGCTCCACGAAGATGGCGCCGCGCTCCATGCGCTGGACGGAGCCGGAGACGATCTCGCCTTCGCGCTTGCCGTACTCGGCGACCACGGAGACCTTCTCCGCCTCGCGGATCTTCTGGATGATGACCTGCTTGGCGGTCTGCGCCGAGATGCGGCCGAAATCAGCCTTGGTCTCGAGCGGGAAGACGATCTCCTCGTCGAGGATCACGTCCTTCTTGATGCGCTTGGCGTCCTCTATGAGGATGTGGTGCTCCGGGTTGTAGCGGACCCGGTCGTCGATGGGTGCTCCCGGCACGACTTCCTCGTCTTTTTCTTCCTCCGCGCTCTCCATCTTCACGCGCGTCTCGTCCACCACCACTTTCACCTGGTTGAAATTGACCGCGCCGGTCGAGAGGTCGAACTGCGCACGCACGATCTGGCCCTTCTTGCCGTACTCCTTCTTGTAGGCGGTGGCGAGGGCTGATTCGATGGCCTCGATGACCTTGGAGCGGGGGATGCCGCGCTCCTCCTCGAGCTCAGTGAGGATGGAATTGATGACTTTGAGGTCGAACATATGGGGTTTGTGGTTAGGCTCCGGTATAAAAAAACGCCCGGGAATCGGACGGTAGTGGATATATAGTATGCCACACCCTTTGTTTTGTCAAATTTGAGAAGGTGGGGAAGGGGGAATGCCGCAGTTTCCTATATAATAGAGGAGTCTGCCCGCGCATGCGGGGAGCCTCTTTTTACGCATGGCCATACGGCTTTCCACCAACCGCCTCGACCTCGACTCCGCCAACCTGGTGAA
>DASPJT010000032.1:0-5902 GCA_035628455.1 Minisyncoccota bacterium | reverse complement strand
AGCTCTGCGACCAGACGGTGCCGGAGGCGTATATGGCCGCGAATGCGGCGGTGCCCCTGCTAGACCAAAGCGGCGCACCCGCAAAGACAGAGCTGTTCCGCGGCGACTGGGTCAACGGAACCTGCTCCGGCCTCGTCGTCCGGCGTAGCGCAAGCGAAATCAGCTACATCTACGTCCAGAGCAAGCTGAACAAGGATGGCGCGAGGGAACAGCGGGTGGACCACAACAGAGTCGCTCCCCTCAGCACCGGCGGCTTCACCGCCGAAGTTCCCGAATGTTCGGGGATGAAGCTAATCTCGGAGGGAATCAACCTCCGGGCTTCCTGCGGGCGATTCGGCACCGTGCTCCATCGGCAGCAGTAGCCGACAGAACGGCCAGGCGCGGTCCCTCGGGACCGCGCTATTCTTTTTTATTCCTCCTCCCCTCCCGAATTTTCAAAACCACTCTTCGCCGCGGCCGCGAGGCTCTCGACGATGTCTTCCATGTTCCCCGCCATGACCTTGGGGATGTTATGCCAGGACTCCTTGATGCGATGGTCGGTGATGCGGTCCTGCGGAAAATTGTACGTGCGGATCTTTTCTGATCTGTCGCCCGTGCCGATCTGGCTCTTCCTCTCCCCTGCGTACTTAGCCGCGTCCTGCTCGTCTTTCAAGGCCTGGAGCTTGGCGGAGAGAATCGCCATGGCTTTCTCCCGGTTCTTCTGCTGGCTCCGCTCGGAGGTGCAGCGCACGTCTATCCCGGTCGGCTTGTGGATGAGGCGTACGGCCGTCTCCACCTTGTTCACGTTCTGCCCTCCGGCGCCGCCGGAGCGGGAGAACTCCATCTCGATATCTGCCGGGTTGATCTCGATCGGAGCGGTTTCGCGGATAGGGAGGATGGCGACGGAGGCGGTAGAGGTATGGATGCGGCCGGCTTTCTCGGTAGCCGGCGTGCGCTGGACGCGATGCACGCCCGTCTCGTAGCGCAGCTTGTCGTAGACGCCTTCGCCGGAGAATTCGAAGGATGCTTCCTTGTAGCCGCCGAGAGCGCTCTTCGATTCATCCATCACCCGCACGTCCCAGCCCTCCTTCTCGGCATAGAGACGGTACATGTTGGCGAGCTCTTCCGCAAAGAGCGCAGATTCTTCTCCGCCTACCCCCGCGCGTACTTCGAGCACGACCTGGTTCGGCGATTCCGCGGTCCCCTGTCCCTTGTTCAGGATCTCCTCCATCTGGAGGACGAGCGCATCGCGCTCGGAGGAAAGCCGCGCGAGATCTTCCTTGCCGAGCTCGGCCATGGAAGCGTCGGACGCGACGAGCGTCTCCAGTTCTCTTATCTCAGCCGAAAGACGCTCTGCCGCTTCGGCGAGGTACTGTGTCTTCCTGTTCTCTTTGTATTTGGAAAGGTCCATATAGCAAACCCCTCCCTCACCAGAACAGTGAGGGAGGGGTTTCTGTAGTTACGCCTTCTTCTTGGCGGGCTTCTCCTTGGCCGAAGCGGCGCGGGCCTTGAAGCGCTCCACGCGGCCGGCGGTGTCGAGGACCTTGTCGGCTCCGGTATAGAAAGGGTGGCACTTGCTGCAGATTTCCACGGAGATGCTCTCCTTGGTGGAGGCCACGGAAAACTCCGCTCCGCAGGCGCAGACGGCTTTGGCGTCAAGGTAGGTGGTGGGATGGATATCTGCCTTCATGGCGACCTTTATAGCACAGTGAAATGGCAAAGGCAAAGGCTCTGCTATAATCCTGATATGTTCCTTAGCTATCGTAGCCTCCTCGCGCTCGCCCTCCTCCTCGGGGGCCTCGTTTTCGGCTTCGGCTGGTATCTCAGCACCCCGCCCTCCGCGGGCGTTCTCGCTCTCGGGAGGACGGAGGCCCTAGGGTATCTCCTCCGCTCCCTCGATGCCGACAACCACTTCACGCCCCGCTACGGCCTCGACGGGACTCCTCTTCCCGTCACGCGCGAGGATCTCTTCGCCGCGGAACTAGAAGCCGCTATCGCGCTCGCCGAGGCTTCCCGCGGCGACGCCCTCCTCTCCGGGAACCACCGCGCCAATCTCGGCATCATCCTCGCTGATTGGTACACGGAGACGGCAAGCGAAGGCTTCCTCTCGAACGGAACCCCGACCATGGCGCAGAACGGACAGGCGCTCCGGCTCCTCTCCGCAAGCCCTCTCTTTGAAGAAGAGCGTACGAAAGCGGAGAAGCTCGCTCTGCCCATCGCCTCGTGGGCGCGCCGCGAGCTCACCACCTACTGGAAAGCGGCGAGCTCGACCCCCGCAGAGAGCCTCGGCTACGGCATATTGGGGATAGCGAGCCTCTACCTCCGTACCGGCGCCCCGGAGCACAAAGAGACGCTCGAGCTCCTCGCCGCGCGCTATCGCCTGCTTCTCGACGATTCTCCCGCCCGCCTCTTAGTGCGCGCGACGCTCCACGAGGCGCTCCGCTCCGACGAAGACCGGAGGAGCCTGCTCCTCTCCGCGAGATCCTATCTCCCTCTCCAGGACAAGAATTTCTTCTCCGCTTCCTACGGGCTTTTCAAAAACGCCGAGAGCGCCTATCACCCCCTCGCCGAACAGGCCATGATCGCGGAGGGACTCGCGAGAGCCGCCGCGCTCGCGACAGAGAGCGGGGAGGAGGATGTGCGCTCTTTAAAGATGGCCGCGCTCCGCGCCGCAGGCGCACTCCTCCGCATGCAGATGGATGAGCCCGAAACCCTCACGGGCGGCCTCCTTCAGACCCTCGGAGGAGCGACAGTGGATACGTACGCAACCGCGCGCCTCATCGAAGCGCTGGAGCCTTTTAAATAAGAAATCCTAGCGGGCGGCGTTGAGGATGTTGATCTGCGCCTGGAACCCGTCGGCGAGGTCCATCACCTGATCCCCATAGAACGCATAGGCGGCTTTCTCTGCGTTCTTCCAGCCGGCGAGATAGCGGAGCGCAGCGAGGCGCTCGGCCGCACGCGTGCCGCGGGCGGCGCCGTTGTCCTTCATAAGAAGCGCGGAGGCCATGAAGGCGTCCCGCGGATTCCACGGGTTCGGCGGATTCGTCCCGGTGAGCGCGCTGATCCTCTTTTCATACAAAAGCCAGGTGGAGGGAATGAACTGCGCCGGACCCATAGCACCACCCCAGCCGTAGCCGCAGGGCACTCCGGGGCCAACACGGGTGCGCTCCGCCTTGGAGCAGGGGCGCGCGGAGATGGGCATGGCGTCCGGATCGAGCCCGAGGCGGCTGGTGATCGATTGGAAATCGGCCCAGTCTCTCTGCGCCATATCCGCGCGCCAGTTGCCCACGCCCAGGTTCTTGCCGAGGTCGCTCTCGGTCGCGATGATGCCGAGGATCACCGCCGCGCGCACGCCCGTCTTCTGGGACGCTTCGGTCGCATACTCATACGCCTTCTGGAACGGGATGGGGCCGGCGCCCTGCAGGTTGAAGAGGCGCGCGCGGATCGAAGCCGCGCTCTGCTCCTGGGACTGGATGACGCGCTGATACTCCGCTTCCTGGCCCTTGGAGACGCTCAGGATGCGCTTCTTCTCCGCTTCCTGATCCTGGATGGCTTTCTTCTGGAGCTCCTGGATGCGGCGGAGCTGGAGCTCTTCGGAGCGCTTGTCCTCGAGGGTATCCTTGGCGGCCTGGGTATCCTCGCGCACCTCGTTAAGCTCGTGGGAGGATTCCTGCAGCTGCTCCTTCACGGAGTGGAAGGCGTCGAGGTCGGCGAAGAAGTCGGAGAGGTTGCGCCCGGAGAGCGCGAACTCGGCGACGGAGTAGTCGTCGATGACGGCGGTCTTGCGGATGAGCTGGGCGAGGGATTCGCGCTCGCGCTCCATCTTCGCGGAGAGCACCCCGATGGTCTGATGCTTGTTGTCGATCTCGCGGGAGAGCCTCTGGATGGAGAGGTTGCGGGCCTGGAGGGAGAGCTGGGCTTCCTTGATGCGGGCGTTCAGGATAGCCACGTCGCGCTGGAGGGAGGCGGACTGCTGGCGGGTGGAGTCGAGGATGCGCCTCTGTACTGCGATCTGGTTCTCGATGTTGCGGAGCTCCGCCTCGAGCGCCGCGCGCTCCGCAGGCGAAAGCTCCGCCGCCCCCGCCTGCGGCAGGAAGAGAGCGGAGAATCCGAGAGTGAGGACGAGGGAAATGATGCCGGCAATGCGGAAAAACCGGAAAACGGAAGGCATACTTTCTTAGGATAGCACAAACGCGCCCTTTTGGGAGCGCGTGTGCGACCAATTTCGCTAAAAAAGCCTTACTTGTCGTCTTTTTCCCCTTCTTCGGCAGCACCGGCTTCACCTTCCTCTTCCTTCTTGCCCTTCTTCTCCACCTCGATGTCCTCAAGGCTCATGGGAGTCTCTTCCACCTTCTCTTCGTGAGGCTCGGTGATGGCGGCGACGACGTCTTCGGCGCCCGCCATCGCGACGACGCCAGCGGGGAGCGCGATGTCCTTCACCAGGATCTGGCTCTCGAAGGTGGAGAGCGGAGTCACGTCCACGGTGAGCGCATGCGGGAGGTCCTTCGGCATGGCTTCGACTTCGAGCTCGTGGAGCACCTTCACCAGGATGCCGCCGAGGTTCTTGACCGCTTCCGGCACGCCTTCGAAGTGGATGGGGACGGCCACCTGCACCTTCTTGCCCTTCTCGAGCACGTAAAAATCAGCGTGGCGCGGTTCGCCCTTGATGGGGTCCACGTCCACCGCATGGATGAGGGTCTCGAGCTCGCGGTCCCCGTCCTTGAGGATGACCACGGAAGACTCGCCTGCCTCCCTCCAGGCCTTCTTGAAGAGGCCCTTGGAGAGCTCAATGGGAGTAGAGGCCTCTTTGTGGCCGTAGTAGACGGCCGGCATGACCGTATCCGGCATGCGCTTTCCGGCCTTGCCGATGGTCTCGCGGCGCTTTACTTCGAGCGTAAGCATGAGGAGCAGTCTACCTAAAAACGATATTTTTGCAAACAGAGGGAGCCTCCGCCCTCGCAGGCGGCTCTGTTACCTGATATTCCACGGCAGGCTCCGGGCCTTGAGGCCGAGGACGAAACCGAGGGACAGGGACAGGAGGGCGGTGAGGACGAGCGTCAGGAAGTCATTCGCAGGAATGGCATTCGCGACGGCAGCTGCTTGCTCTTCTCGGGGTTCCGGGAGTTCCGCAGCCTCCTCCGCGTCTCTGCGGGAGGTCGGAGCCGTAGAGGTAGCGGCTGCCGAAGCGCTCGTCGGCGCAGACGTCGGATTCCTCCTCTCGGCGGGCTTAGCGTTGAGATTCTGCGGCGAAGGGGGCGGAGATTTCTTTATCTCCGAAGGCGGGGTGGTGATGACCGGCGAGGTCTGCACAGCCGGCGCAGCGATCGAATAGCGCGCAGTATTTCCGCCAGTGAATGCGTTCTGGTTCGCATCATTGAGGATTTCCGAATCAGAAGCGGCCCTGATGTCCGCGCTTCCCGCGGCTTTGGCGTAAAAGGTGACCGTCCCGAGGAGGGTGGTCCCGGTTATGCCGCCCGGGAACCCCGCCGTCTTGATCAATACCCCCGCCGCGGTGTCGTTCCTGTCGTATCCGCTCTGCGCAAGCGGGAAGGTGTTCTGCGCGAAGGAAAAGCTCCGCGCTTCGAGAAGCCCTGCAGGGTACGCTATCGAAGCCTTGGCCGTGAAGATCTTCTCCCCTGCGGAGGGCACGATGTAGACGTTCAGAGAGAAGGCATTGCCCACATCCGCTCCTCCCGTGGCCGGAGAGAAGGAAATGGTTGCGGCGCTCGCGGAAGAGGCAGTGGCCGCAAAGACAAGAATGAATGAGAGTAGGATGAGTGCTTTTCGCATACGTTTAGATAGTCCAGTTAATCATAAGTAAGTTGAAGTCCAGGATATTCACCTGCGCATCCCCCGAAAGGTCGCCCGCGCTTGCGCCGGCCTTGCCCCAATGGATCATCAGGGTGTTGAAATCCAAGACATC
>DASPJT010000031.1:0-6066 GCA_035628455.1 Minisyncoccota bacterium | reverse complement strand
CGACATTATGACGGGCGCGGTCATCTTCGATGAGGAATCCGAGCTCATCTCCATTTCCAAACAGAGCCAGGTCATCCGGGTTGATATCAAGGAGATCCCGCTCCTCGGCCGCTCCACCCAGGGGGTGCGGGTGATGAAGCTCCGCGAAGGCGATAGCCTCGCTTCTTTGGTTTGTTTATAGACTATTTATTAGATTAGAAAAAGAAAAACCCGGCGATCGCGTGACCGCCGGGCTGGACCGTCCTGGTCCTAGTGAACCGAGATGAATCTCTTCTTCCAGTCCTCCACATGGTAGTGGATAACCTGGTGGATGGCGCCGATCGAACTGGCCAAACCGCTCAGTGCCTGGACGATGATAACGTTCGCGACAGAAGCGCGGTCGTTCCGGTCGAAAACCACGACTTTTTCGACCGGAAAGTAGCCGTGCCGCGCGAAGGCGGCGAGCACAGCGAGCGGATCACGGCCCTTAACGAACATGGAGTCGCTCGGGTTCTGGAATTCGCAGAGCCAGGCGAGGACGCCGACGTCGTTGCTGAAGTCGAGGTGAGGCAGGATGCGCATGAGCTCGTCATGCCTCGCCTGCACCTCCGCTTCATGAGCTGCCCACTTGCGCTTTGCGGCTTTGGCTTTCGCCGATCGCTGGTATCTCTTGTCTTTAGCGTCCATCTTTCGCCGCCACTGCGATACCAGCGCCTCTGGGGAAGCGGTGGTCGGTCTGGCGACGATAGTGACGCCGTTGAAGTTGCCGCGAGCTTTTCCGTCAAGGGAGTAAGCAGCGGCGACAACCAGCTCTTCGGCTGCACGGGTGATGTCGCAGCCGAATCCAAAGCGAACCACTTGCATTGGGAGTACCCCCTTGTTAGTGAGAGAAATTATCGTCTACTTAGCATTATATACTGATATACTGTAAATGTCAAGCTTAGTCTGACTTGCCCGCCGTCTCTATAGGAGAGAAGGTATAATGTAAAAAGTGAAGGTGACTTTCTACTCTCTGCATAGTTATCCCTATATATGTCCGATTTCGCGGCCAATAATAGACCTCTCCTTTTCGTCCTTGCCGGGGCAATTCTCGCGGGCATTTTCCACTATTTCTTCGCCTGGCATGTGCCCGGCGTTTCGGTCGGTCTCTTCGTGCTCCTGATCGGGCTCTCGCTCTTTTCCCTCTCGCGGGCCTTCGGCCGCAGGCTCTCGGGGGATGTCGTCTCTCTGCTCCTCCTCGCACTGTTCTTCTCGGGGATGGTGGCGGTGCGCGCAAGCCCGCAGCTCATCGTGTTCAATATCGGAGCTACCCTGCTCCTCCTTGCGGTGATCACGGAGGTGAATGCGCGGGGGAGCATCCGGGAGTTCTTCTTGTGGGACTACGTGCGACTCCTGCGGCTGCCGTTCACGTACCTCTTCTCGCTCGTGAGCACGGTCACCTCCGTGCGCTTACCGTTCTCGGGCGAAGACACGTCGCGGCAGGTGATCCGCGGGCTCCTCATCGCGATCCCCGTGATTGTCGTATTCACCCTCCTCTTCGCGCAGGCGGATCCGACCTTCCACCGTCTCCTCACGGCCTTCGGGGACTTCAGCGTGGCGGACAACGCCATCCTCATTATCGTTGCCTTCGTCTTTCTCTGCGGCGCCCTCAGCTTCTCCTTTGCGGCGCCGAAGAGAGTCTCGACCGCCTTCGCATTCCCCGAAGTGAAGCTCGGACGCATCGAGACGGCCATCCTGCTCGGCTCCGTGAACGCGCTCTTCCTCTCCTTCATCCTGCTCCAGGCCACCTATCTCTTCGGGGGCCTCTCGAATATCACGGAGGGCGGGTTCACCTTCGCGGAGTACGCGCGGCGCGGCTTCTTCGAGCTCATCGCCATCTCCGCCTTCACCTACCTGATACTTTTCGCCGCTGAGAAGCTCATCGGGAAGGATGCTGACCGCCACGCGCGCTCCTTCAGGGTATTGAGTGCTGCCCTAGTGCTCCAGACCTTCGTGCTCATGGCCTTCGCTTCGAACCGCCTGTCCCTCTACGAGGCGGCGTACGGGTTCACCGTAGAGCGCCTCTACAGCCATGCCTTCATCGTGCTCCTCTTCGCCGTGTTCCTGGTCCTCGCCTGGAAGATCTTCATCGATGCGCGGGAGAACACGTTCCTGCTCCGGACTTTCTCGGCAGCCATCCTTTTCTGGATCGGGATGAATCTCCTCAATCCGGATCTCTTCGTCGCAGAGAAGAACCTGGAGAGATATGCGGCGACGGGGAAGTTGGATTATGAATACCTGACGGAGCTTTCCGCGGATGCGGCTCCCATCCTCCTCCGCGCCTTCGAAGAGGGCGGCGATCCGGACCGTGCTCCCTTGGGCCGGGCTCTCTACGAACGTTCGCTCGCCGAGCCTCCTTCGTGGCAGGCCTGGAACTGGTCCCGGGAGAATGCGCGACGCATGCTGAGCGGCTCCCAGGCCTCCTTCAGTCCGTACAAGGATTACGAGAAGATCGCGGAAGGCGACGTGCGCGCCGAGTGATCCGGTATTCTCCACTTTCTACTCTCTCTCCGCGGGGTATAATTGCCGCATGGCCTTTCTCGATCCGCGGATCACGCTTTCTCCGCTCGGGCTCTCCTCGGGCATGAAGGTGGCGGATATCGGCGCGGGCTCCGGTGCCTATGCGCTCGCAGCCGCGGAAGCGGTGGGGGATATGGGGCTTGTCTACGCGATCGAAGTGCAGAAGGAGCTCCTCTCGAAGCTCAAGAGGGAAGCCGAGCGCCGCGGCAAGCACTCCATACACGTCGTCTGGGCGGATGCGGAGAAGCCGGGAAGCACCGGCCTTAATGATAAGAGCGCGGACGCAGCCATCTTCTCGAACGTGCTCTTCCAGATGGAGCACAAGGATGGGGCCCTCGAAGAGGTGAAGCGCGTGCTCGTCCCCAAGGGGCGCGTGCTCGTCGTGGACTGGGCGGAGAGCGGGGGGCTTGGTCCTGCACCCGAGCATCTCTTCGGCAAGAGCGCCGCCCGAGAGCTCTTCGAGAAGCACGGCTTCAGCTTCCGCACGGAAGCGCGGGCCGGAGACCACCATTACGCGCTCGTATTTCAAAAATCATGAGATCACTCACTGCGTTCCAGATCGTCATCATCGCTATCTGCCTCCTCGGCATCGTGGGCGGCGTCGTCGCTTTCGCCACCTACCGGAGCGGCTCCTCAGCGGACGATCTGCCCCCCATGACTCTCTGGGGCAGCGTGCCGCGGGAGCAGATGGAGTCCTTCCTCGCGAACTCGCAAGCGCTCCGCGACACGAAGGTGCAACTCTCGTACGTGGAGAAGCGCGCGGAATCCCTCGAGGCGGAGCTCGTGGACGCTCTCGCGAGCGGCAGAGGGCCTGATCTTATCCTGGCTCCCCAGGAACTCATCCTCCGGCAGCAGGGGAAGCTCGCGGTGCTTCCCTACGGCAATCTCTCCGAGCGCGATTTCAAGAATTCCTTCATCGGCGGAGGAGAGATATTCCTCTTGCCTGAGGGAGTACTCGCGCAACCGGTGCTGGTGGATCCCCTCGTCCTCTATTGGAACCGCACTCTCCTCACGAATGCGGGCGTCGCGAATCCTCCGCGCTTCTGGGACGAGCTCTTCACTCTGGCGCCCTTGGTGAGCGAGAGGGACAAGCAGGGGAATATCACGCGGAGCCTGGTAGCCTTCGGAGAGTACGGCAACGTCTCCGGCGCTAAGGCGATCCTCTCTGCGCTCATTCTCCAGGGAGGGAATGCGATCGTCGGGAAGGACAGCTCCGGGCGCTTCACTGCGCTCCTCGGGCTCACCACTCCGGACGACCTCTCGCCGGTCGAATCCGCAGTGCGCTTCTACACGGACTTCTCGAATCCCTCGAAGTCCATCTACTCCTGGAACCGCGGCCTCCCGCAGTCCCAGGAGATGTTCGCCGCGGGCAAGCTCGGACTCTATGTCGGCTTCGCGAGCGAGCTCCCGGCGATCCGCGCCAAGAATCCCAACCTCGACTTCGACCTGGCGGCCCTCCCGCAGGTGCGCGACGGCGCGCGCGTCGCGACCTACGGGCGCCTCTATGCTTTCGCGGTGCCGCGCGCGAGCGCGAACCAGGGGTACGCGCTCCTCGGAGCCATGCGCCTGACGCAGGCCGCTCCGGCGCAGGAATTCGCGAATGCGCTCGGGATCCCGCCCGCACGCCGCGACCTCCTCGCGGCAACCCCCGCCGACCCCTACCTCGTCGTCCTCTATCGCGCCGCGCTCCAGTCGCTCTCCTGGCTCGATCTCGACGCGGTCGGCTCCGATGCGGTCTTCCGCCGCATGATCGAGTCGGTCACCTCCGGCCGCGCGCGCATCGGGGAATCGGTCAACCGGGCGAATGCCGAGCTCCAAGAAGTCCTGAACCGCTTCAATGCGTTTTAACCGCTGGTGTATACTTTATCCGTAATCCAATGACTCGCTTGTCTTTCAAGGGATTCCTCGCATCCATCTGGGGGCACCTCTTCTTGGGTGCTCTTCTTCTCCCTCAGTTTCTCTTTGCTGATCCGGGTGATGGCGGTGGTCCGGCTACGGGCGGAAGCGGCATCCTCCAAAATCCCATCAAGGCCACCAACATCCAGAGTCTTCTCGGGCTCATTATGGACATCATCAGTATCCTAATCCTTCCTTTCGCCATCTTCTTCCTGGTGCGCACCGGTTTCTTCTTTGCGACGGCGGGTGGCAACGAGGAGAAGATCAAGCGGGCTAAGATGGACTTTCTCTACGTGGTCGCAGGTCTCGCCATCATTCTCGGTGCCCAGCTCATCGGCGCGATCCTGCAGAACACGCTCAATACTCTCAAATAAGATGAAGCGCCTTTTCGCACTCGTTCCTCTCCTTGCCCCGCTCGCGGCATTTGCCCAGCAGAGTGCTTATTCAGGGCAGACCTTCGCGAGTCTGGTAGGAAAGGTCGTGAGCTACGTGAACCCGATCGCCTCTCTCCTCATCAGCCTGACCGTCCTGGTATTCCTCTACAACATGATGCGCTATGTCTGGACCGCGGGGGACAGCAAAGAGCACGGAGAGGCGGCCCGGAGCATCGCCTGGAGCTTGCTCGGCCTCTTCGTGCTCTTCGCCATGTGGGGGATCATAAGCATCGCGGCCATGACTCTGTTTGGAACTCCTGCCACCGTCAGGAATCCTGTCGACCCCTGCCGCATTGATCCCGGTTCTGCTCACGTGGCCTGTTAACGCACCTCACTTATCCACAGGGAAGTTGTGAAATATGGCTCATCTCCTATAATAGTGAGGTACTCGCTACATTACCCACTTATAAGTTTATGAAGAAATTTCTCATGCGGGCGGGGGCAGTGGCTGTCGCTTCCTCTCCTATGCTGGTGCTTGCGCAGGCTGTCGGGAATCCGCAGCCGGGTTACATCGTTTCGCTGATCAATTCAATCTCGAGCATCCTTAATCTCCTACTTCCGCTCGTCTTCGCCGCAGCGGTCCTCGGCTTCCTCATCGGTCTCGGCATGTACTTCCTCGGAGCGGGTGACGAGGGGAGCAAGGAAAAGGCCAAGGAAATCATGAAGATGGGTCTCATCGTCCTCTTCGTCATGTTTGCCGTCTACGGAATCATCAAGCTCTTCTCTAACATTCTCGGTATCGGCCTTGGAGGATCCATTACCCCGCCTAGTCTGCCGACCCAGGGAAGTGCAGGTGCACAGCCCTAATTCTTGATCGATGCAGGCCTTGGTAGATAAGTTCGCGGCGGCGATCATCAACCCGCTCCTCCTCCTGATGTTCGCGGCGGCGTTTCTCTACTTCGTCTACGGCATCTTTCAGTTCGTGCGGAATCCGGAGGACAGTGGTGCCCGCTCCAAGGGCATTCAGCACATGGTCTACGGGCTCATCGGCCTCCTCCTCATGGTGACTGCGGGCGCAGTGTTCAATATCATCAAGGCGACGGTGAATTCGCTGAGGTAATTCGGAAGTAAAAAATGTAGAAAGGGCGGACCGAAGTTGGTCCGCCCTTTGCGTTTTCGGCATCTTTAGCCCATGCCCGGTTTAAAGATGCCCTCTATCTTGTCGGCGATGCCCTGGATCTCCTCAACCATGCATTTC
>DASPJT010000030.1:0-2785 GCA_035628455.1 Minisyncoccota bacterium | reverse complement strand
TGGGGCATGTACCTCGAGGAGAAGGAGACCAAGTGCGAAGGCATGGTGCGCCTCCGCGACATCGGCGACGATTTCTATACGCTGGACGAGAAGAACTACTGCCTCGTGGGCGAGCGCACCAAGAGGAAGTTCTCCCTCGGCGACACGGTGAGATTCAAGGTGATGAATGCGGATATCGAGAGGAAGACGCTCGATTACGCATTAGCATAGAAACGATTCAGCCCGAACTCGACGCCTGCGGCGTACTGAGTTCGGGCCGTTCTGAGGGCAGCGCTTCTAGCGCTGTTTTTTGTTCTTGGAACCTACAGGGCGGCCAGGTCTCCGCTGAAGCCGCTCTTCCAAGAGTTCCTCGAAGGATATCGATCCGACCTCGACCATCTCCCCTTTCCCGTCCCGCTGGAAGACGGCCATTCCTTCGAGCACGGATGGCGAAACCGTGCGCGGCGGCGGCTTTCCCGCTACGCGCGGGACAGACATTGAAGTGGCCATCCAGGGGGTACCGGGATTCTCCGGGATTTTCCTTTCCTTCGTCTTCGCTCCCGGCATGTCGCCGACCCGGCGGAATCCAAAAGGGTCTTTGACTTTAGGCTCCCATGGCGGTGCGCGCCGCTCCTTCGAAATCTCCTTCGGCGGAGCAGTGAGGCCAGTCATGAAGGACGACCTCTTCCCCGGCTTATCTGTTTCGCTCACGACAACCTCCCGGCTGATGGATGAGACGCCGACGCTAAAGATCTGCCGGCTGTCGGCATTATGGCGAAGGGGGTATAAAAAGCAAATCGCCTCCGAGGGCTAGGACCTCGCGAGGCGATGGTAACGATCGAACCGGGCTTTATGCCGGCGACTGATCTCCTCCCGATTTCAGCAGGAAGAACTTGACGAGGTGAGCTTCGCGGGCCTTCGCCGCCAGATCCCCCTGTTCATCTTCGCCGGCAAGGCGCAAGGAGCCATCTGCGCCTTGCACGACGATCTCGCCACAAGCCTTCGCCTCCGCGGAGAGAGCGCGCACGAGAATGGAAGCGCGGCGGGAACGCGCCCAGGCATCTGCCATGCGGACGAGAGCAAGCCCGAGAACGGCCGCCCGCCGACGCAGATAGCTTCCATTCTTCAAGGTCTTCAACAGCCTCCCATGCAGATCTTTCCTCCACGCGGAAGCCGAGATGGAACGGCACATACGGCCGCTCCTGTCACATAACCTGATCCTCGTCCGCACAAGGCTCCCCCCGAAGAGGGGTATGGTGCGGAAAAACTCTACCTGAACGGTTGCGCGACCTGTCATGACAACCCTCCCGTCTATGCACTGACCCAGAGAGTAGTCTTATTTAGAAAAAAGTCGAGCCCAGATATTACATCCAGCGGACGTCTTTTTCCTTGAGCTCCTTCATTCGAAAGGCCGCGATTTTACGGATTAAACCCGCCGGCAGGGGTTTATCATACGGAAATTGGATCGAGCCCTTGCCTGTCTTATATCCCGCGAGCTCTTTCTTGAACGGCTTCATCGTAGAAGGCGTCGGCATGAAGTTGATCGAATTTTTGAAGGCGGCGTAGGCGAACAGGATGCGGTGGAGCGAGAATACCGGCACACCCCACTTTATCTCCTCTTTAGCCTTGGGCACGACCTTCTTCAGGATCATGCGCATTTCGCGGAGCTTCTTCTGCCTCTCCTTGGGAGCGGCAGAGATATATCCCGCAGGAGTAGTCGGTTTTTGGACGGGCATAATGGTTAGGATATTAACCTATCAGAGAACCTCCTCTCTCGCCCGAGCGCACTCGCTGCTGTAGTAGCCGTGACGGACCGCACAAGAGCATTCCCCAGCTCTTTTGCTGTTCTGCACAAACCGGCAAGCGCTCTCATCGCCCGCATCGCCTGCGCGCGATATATAACAGCTGTCCCTGCCCGTGCCTCCCTCCATTTCTTCGCAGTATCCCAGATTCCCGTAACAGGTGCTCCTGACTGACGCATCGTCTATCTTTGAACACGCCGCCGGATCGCTTTTCTCCAGGGCATAGCTTTCGAGACAGTAGGATGAGTGTCCGCTCCATCGGCTAGCATCGATCTGCAGACAGAGGTCGGGATCACCGGTTTTTATGGCAACCGCCCTGACGCAGAGAGGCAGGTGGTCGGACGTCGAATTCCGATATCTGTGGCAATCCGCCGCGGTCTCCGCGGAGCGCAGCATCCGCTCAAGCGAGACCGAATTACTGAGGATATAGCCGCCGTAAAGAAGGAGCAGGGCTACAGTCCCGATGGCATAGAACCTACGGAGAGATGCGTTGTGAATCGAGAGGTATACCTTGCCCCATAGATAACCGATCATGTATCTGCTCACTAAAAAGAAGGCGACCGCAAGCGCCATCATTCCGAGAGTCAGGATATTCACGCCGCCGAAAAAAGCCCAGGGGACGACCGTAAGGTCGGGCGCCGTATAGATGACGATGTTTTCGTAGTCGAAGCCTAGAAACGAATCCCCGCTCATGCCGCCGATAACCACGGCGGCAATAAGGACAACGCAGATCGAAGCGAAAGCCATTCCGCATCTTTTTTCAAACGAAGGTCGGGGCATGGAAACCGCTAATCTTATTTCGCCACCGCCACCGCATCATCAAAGCGGACGGAGAGGAGCTTGGAGGCGCCTTCAGAGCCCATGGTGACGCCGTAGAGCACGCCCGCCCTGCTCATGGTCTCGCGGTTGTGGGTGATGAGGATGAGCTGGGAATACTTGGCGAGGCTCTCCACCATATCGCCGTATTTCCGGGAGTTGGCTTCGTCGAGCGCGGCATCCGTCTC
>DASPJT010000029.1:0-13477 GCA_035628455.1 Minisyncoccota bacterium | reverse complement strand
GTCCCCTCCTTCGCGCGCGTCCCGCCCCAGAATCTGGAGTCTGAAAAGGCTGTCTTGGGTTCGGTGATGCTCCGTCCCGAAGCCATCCACGAGATCCTGGAGAGCGTCTCTCCGGAGAGCTTCTACGCGGAGAAGCACCGCCTCATCTGGGAGGTGATGCTCGAGCTCCTCGGCAAGAACGAGCCGATCGACATCGTGTCCCTCTCCTCGCGCCTCCGGGAGCGCGGCCTCCTCGAGCAGGTGGGCGGCGGGGGCTACCTCGCCGAGCTCGTCTCCTCCGTCCCTTCCGCCGCGAACATCAAGTACTACGGGGACACTGTCTACAAGAAGCACATCCTGCGCGAGCTCATCCGCGCCTCGGAAGAGATCAACGAGCTCGGCTACAGCGAGCATGAGGAGATCGAGAACCTCATCGACCAGGCGGAGCAGCGCCTTTACACCATCAGCAATTCCGGCGGGAGCCGCAAGTTCTTCGCCATGAAGGACATGCTCGCGGAGGCCTGGGAGCGCCTCGAGCGCATCCACGAGAAGAAGGATTCGCTCCGCGGAGTCTCCTCCGGCTTCAAGGAGCTCGACAGCATGCTCTCTGGCTTCCAGAAGTCCGACCTCATCATCCTCGCGGCGCGCCCCTCCGTCGGTAAGACCGCGCTCGCGCTCGACATCGCGCGGCGCACCGCGACCGAGCACAACACCACGGTGGCCATCTTCTCGCTCGAAATGGCGAGCCAGCAGCTCGTGGACCGCATGCTCGCCGCCGAGTCGAACGTGAACGCCTGGCACCTCCGCACCGGCCGCCTCACCCGCGACGAGGAGTTCGACCGCCTGCGCCACTCCCTCGATCGCCTCGCGAAAGCGCCCATCTTCATCGACGACCAGCCGGGCAACAACATCCTCAAGATGCGCTCGGTCGCCCGGCGCCTGAAGCGCGAGAAGAACCTCGGCCTCATCATCGTGGACTACCTCCAGCTCATGACCCCGATCAATACCAAGAATTCCGATTCCGCCGTCCAGCAGGTCACCGAGCTCTCCCGCTCCCTCAAGCACCTCGCCCGCGAGCTCGACGTGCCGGTCATCGCCCTCTCCCAGCTCTCCCGCGCGGTGGAGCAGCGCGGCGGCAAGCCCCGCCTCTCCGACCTCCGCGATTCCGGCTCCATCGAGCAGGACGCGGACGTGGTCATGTTCATCCACCGCGAGGATAAGAACAAGGACGCCGCCGAGCGCACCAACATCGCCGAGATCCTCATCGAGAAGCACAGAAACGGCCCCACGGGCGTGGTCCAGCTCTACTTCAACGGCGAGCGCTCCTCCTACCAATCCATCGACAAATCGAACTTCGGCGACTTCGCGGACGCCGCGACGTTCTAGGTCTCTGTATGAGCAGCATCGATAAATTAACGGAAGCGTTCCGGCACTTCCCCGGCATCGGCCCCCGCCAGGCCAAGCGCTTCGTCTATTACCTCCTCACCAAGAACCGCGAGCACCTCGAGGAGCTCTCGAACCTCATCCTCGAGATCCGCCGGGACATCCACGTCTGCTCCTTCTGCCAGCGCTTCTTCAACGGACGCGCCCAGGTACCCCTCTGCCCCATCTGCGCCGATCAGACTCGCGACCGTTCTCTTCTCATGGCGGTGGAGAAGGACATCGACCTCGAGAACATCGAGAAGAGCGATGCGTACAATGGCCGCTACTTCGTGCTCGGCGGCACCGTGCCTATCTTGGAAAAAGAACCTGAAAGACGCGTACGCTCCCGTGAATTCCTGGCGACCGCGACCAGGGAGATGGAAGCCGGGAATCTGAAGGAAGTCATCCTGGCCATGTCGGTAAACGCCGAGGGCGAGAACACCGCGGAATACCTCTCCCAGCTCCTCACTCCCCTTCGCGAGAAAGGCCTGCGCATTTCCATGCTCGGACGCGGCCTCTCCACCGGCTCGGAGCTCGAATACGTGGACAGCGACACCATCAAGAGCGCGCTCACGCATCGGACTTGACGTATTATAAAATATTCAGTATGGTGCAGATAGACGATCCCGACCGCTTCTAGACTCGAAAGGACCTCCGCATGAAGGGCACCTTCTGGATGCTGTTCGCCATCTATTTTGTCGTACTGGCCCTGGGCACCTTGGCGCTTTTTGCCCTTCACACGGCAAAAACCTACGGCGTTCCTTTCCAGTACTCCCTGGACATCGTAACCAGAGTGATCATCGACGCCGCCTTGTATAAAAAGATTATGATACTGTCGTTCCTCTTGGCGGCGGCATTTCTCGGCACAAGATATTCGCTCTACGGGAAGCTATAACGCCCGACAGGTCGCCTGACCTTGTCGGGCGATTCTGTTTTTAATGCTTCCGCTTCTTAAGCAAAACCCCGCCTTTCGGCGGGGTTTTGCTTCTTGAGTATTTAAGAGAGCTTCTCGATCTTCACCTTGGTGAACGGCTGGCGGTGACCGCGATTCTTGTAGTAGCGGCTCTTGGCCTTGTACTTGACCACCTCCACCTTCTTGGCGCGGCCCGCCTCGACGACGGTGGCCGTGACCTTGGCTCCGGAGATGTAAGGGGTGCCGAGGGTGGTGGCATCCTTGCCGTTGTCCACCAAGAGGACCTTGTCGAAGACGACGGTGTCCCCGGCCTTGGCCTCGTTGGAAAGCTTCTCGACGGCGACCTCGTCGCCGACCGAGACCTGGTACTGCTTCCCGCCCGTGAATATGACCGCGAATTCCTTCATAGGGGCTAACCTTAGCCCGTAAAACAAAAAAAGGCAAGTCCGGCCTGGCTCCCCGCGCGCCTGCGCGGGGGCCAAACCAGATTGCCTCGGAACTGCCTATCACTCTGCGGGCAGATTGATAAGCAGCTTGCCTCCCCTATGCCCATACAAGGCCGCCCATGGATCATCCACGGAAAAGACCTGGTATTGGGCCCACGGAGGCGGGAGCCATACGCCTAGAGGAAGGCGCGGCTCCTTATGGGGAGTCGTTTCAAACGACTCGCCGTCTTTTGGCATGGTTTCCCTCCATTCCGGCTGCGCCTCTAGCTTTTTAGCACGGCTGAGGTCGAATGACCTAATTTTCCGCCTTCTCCGGCGCTTCGATCAAGACCGCACCCACCCCGAGACCTTCCCCGCTGATGCGCATGATGTCCTTGTCGATCTTCTTGAACTCCTTGCCTGACAGATTGTATTGATTCACCGCCGTGCCGAGCGCATTCCCGAGCTTGCCGTGGTACTCCTCGTAGGTCTTGAGGTGCTTCCCGAGCTCCCCCACGTTCTTGACGATGCCCTTCACCGATTCCTCTATTTGCAGCGCCTTCAGCCCCTGGAGCACCGTCTGGAGGTAGGCGAGGAAGGAGGTCGGGGAAACGATGATGACCCGGAACTTGCTCGCGGCGCGCTGGATGAGGTTCTCGGTGTCTTCGGTGATCGCGCCGATCTTGTTCACCAGGAGGTCGTAGTAGATGGCCTCGTGGGGTATGAACATGAAGGCGAAATCCATAGTCCCCTCTTTGGGCTGGATGTATTTGGAGGTCTCTTGGATGCGCATCTTAAGATCGTTCACAAAGACCTTCTCCAGGCGCTCGCGCTCGGAGGGGTCCTTGGCTTCGATGATGCGGTTGTAGTTCTCGAGGGAGAACTTGGAGTCTACCGGGATTATCTTGTCCTTCACGAACACGGCCGCGTCCACGATGGTGCCGTCCGGGAAGCTGTATTGCATCTGGAAGGATTCGGGCGGCAGGACGTTCTTGAGGAGCGTCTCGAGGTAGTACTCGCCGAGGACGCCGCGCTGTTTCGGATTCTTGAGGATGTCCTGGAGGCTCTGCAGCTGGTCGGCGAAGGAGACCACCTGCTTGTTGGTCTCGTCGAGCTTGGTGAGGCCTACGGTGACGTCTTTGATGAGGCGGGCGGATTCGGAGAACTGCGCGCGCACGGACTCGTTCATGGCGCGGGAGGACTCCGTCAATTTCTGATCCATGGTGCGAGAGAGCTCGTTCACCTGCTGGAGGAGGAGCTTGAAGCCGGTGTCGTCAGCCTTCGCCTCGCTCCGTTCCCCGAACTTGCGGGAGAGCCACCACAGGAGAAAGCCCTGGGAAAGGAGGAACAGGAGCCCGAGGAAGAGCAGCACTATAGCGGTGGTGGACATAGGGGTATTCTAGCATTTTATAAAAAGACGATGCCCGCGGCGCACGAAACGCCGCGGGGTTCTAGGCATTCAACGTCTTCTGGCAGGAAAAGGACTCATCCAGTCGAGGACGAAGACGTAAACGAAGGAGGTGCCGAGAAGGGCATTCGCAAGTACGAGTCTCCAGACATCGAGCTCGTATTCAAAAGCACCCCAGAGGATGAGGCCGAGAAGCAGGTATCCCGCCCCGAGCCAAATGTACTCCTCGACATCGCTCATCTCACCGAGTCGCCCCGACCAACGAGCGATCGGAAAGATGAACCAGATCATGCCGAGAAGGGTAAACACCAGCCAGGCACCGAGATTCCGAAGATAATTCATGCATCACCTCCGTTGGACTCCCCGCACTATGCTTCGTATACTGATTCCATGCAAGAAAAGATCCGCACCGAACTCACTGCCGCCATGCGCGCCAAGGACAGCGCCAAGGTCACTACTCTCCGCGGCGTCCTCGCCGCCTTCACCAACGAGCTCGTCGCTAAGGGCAAGAAGCCGACCGACTCCCTCACCGACGACGAGCAGGTCGCCGTGGTGAAGCGCCTGGTCAAGCAGCGCCGCGACTCCATCGAGCAGTTCGAGAAGGGCGGCCGCCAGGACCTCGCTGATACCGAAAAGGCCGAGCTCGCGATCCTCGAGGGCTATCTCCCCGCCTCTATGCCCCGCGAAGAGATCCGCAAAGTCGCCTCTGCCCTCAAAGAGAAGCTCGGCGTCACGGACAAATCCAAGATGGGCGTGTTCATGGGTGCCGTCATGAAGGAACTCAAAGGTGCTGCGGACGGGGCCGACGTGAAGGTGGTTGTGGAAGAGCTCCTCTCCTAGCTCTTGCTTTCCCCCTGTTTTCGTGTAGAAATATTGACGGTATTCTTTCAACAAACGGGGGTAACCATGTTGGACGCTGGTGTGGGCGAAATGCCCACAAAGTCGAACGTCTACCTGCTCAAAGCTAAGGCTCGGAGCCGCACTCCCGCGGCCTTCGTCCTCTATCCCGAGCAGAAGCCGAATGAGACCAACGGCGTGGGGGTTATGTTCAACCCTGTCGGCGCGCTTCTCTTCATCGCCCAGAAGAACGAGATCGTGCAGCAGATGAGGGAGAAGTTCGAACTCGCCCCCTTCGTCTTCGACGCGCCGGTCATCCGGAGATTCCACTCGCAAGCAGGCGTCAACGCCAAGGAGGAGGTGGGCTGGCTAACCATCGGGATCACCTTGAACATGAACGAGGATACCCAGACGGCAGCCCTGCACGCCCAGGTCGTCCTGGAGGAGTTCGGCTTCGAGGTCGAACCGGTCCCCATCCCTCGTATCAACCACATGCAAACGTTCATCCTTCCGCCGTCTCTCCGACGGCTGGCATAAGGAGGGATTACTGGGGCGCAGGGAAAGGCTTATCCACAGCCTCCTGCGCCCTCTTGCTTTTTTATACAAAGGTGGTATAATACTAGACATAACCCTGTTCTTGTTTTCTGGGAGAGGTTCATGCCGAACGTCGAAGACCTGGCTGACCAGGTGATGGCTATTGTCCACGGCGGCCGCACAGACTTCCCCCAGATCGCCTGGGAAGTTATCGGCCGCCTCTCGTACGCCAGATCCTTGCCGCTCCGACGGAAAAAGGAGCTGGTGAAGGAGATCGCCGCCGAGTGCGGCAGGCGCAACGCCCGTCCCGTCGACGAGCTCAAATTCCCCCCGCCTATCGGCCCGGATGACTGGGAGATGTGGAAGGGGGCGAACTATCACGAGCTCTCCCCCGACGGAGAGCCGGTCATGGCGGAATGATCTGAAGGCGGCGCACGGAGGAAACTCCGAGCGCCGCCAATTTTGTTTTTATATCAACAACCGTCTTCTAACAGTAGAACTATTCATACCCCTTCGCCTGCAACCTGAAGAGCCGCGCATACGTCCCTCCTTTCTCCAAAAGCTCCTTGTGGGACCCTAGCTCGCTGATGCTCCCCCCCTCAATGACGCAGATCTGGTCCGCCTGGCGCACAGTAGAGAAGCGGTGCGATATCAATATGACCGTCTTGTCGCGGGAGAGGTGCTCCATCTTCTCGAAGATCTTAGCCTCTGCCTCCGCGTCTATGGACGACGTCGGCTCGTCGAGTATCAGCACCTGCGCGTCGCGGTAGAAGGTGCGCGCGATGGCGAGCTTCTGCCACTGGCCGATGGAGGGCTCCACCCCGCCGGTAAATTTCTTGCCGAGCATCTGCTCGTAGCTGTTCGTCCAGCGCTCGATGAAGACCTGCGCCTCCCCCGCCTTCGCCGAATCCTTGACCCGCTCTATATCGAGCGGCACGTCAGTGCGCCCCACGGCGATGGCCTCCTTCACCGGGAAGTGATAGAGAGCGTAGTCCTGGAAGAGGATGCCGAGGTGGTGGTACCAGCTCTCGAGGTCGAGCGTGCGCAGGTCGTGCCCGCCGACGAGGATGCGGCCTTCCGTCGGGTCGTAGAAGCGGCAGAGGAGCTTCACGAAGGTGGTCTTCCCCGCCCCGTTCACGCCGACGATGGCGAGCTTCTCGCCGGGCTTGATGGTGAGGTTCAGGTCGCGGAGCGCCCAGTGCTCCGCCCCCTCGTAGCGGAAGCTCACCTTCTCGAAGACGATCTCCGGGGTGAGATCCGGGGGGAGCACGATGCCTGCGACCGGCTTCTGCACCGCATCCGGGAGGGTGAGGAACTTGAAGAAGTCGGTCACGAAGAGGCTGTCGCTGTACTGGCGGCCGACGTTCGCGAAGAAGCCGGAGAGCGCCCCGCGGAGCGCGGTCACCGAGGAGAGGAGGAAGGTGAGGGTGCCGATCTCGATCTCCCCCTGCACCACCTGGTAGATGAACCAGAAGAGGGTGAAGCCGATGGCGAGCTGGGAGATGAGGGCGCCGCCCATGGTGCGGCGTATCTTGCGCTTCTCCGCTGCGCGCTGGTCGCTCTGGAAGATCTCGAAGAGCGCCGCGATCCGCTCGTAGAAGTACTTCACGTTCTGGAAGAGGCGGAGCTCGGTGAGGTTCGAGATCGTAGTGAAGTGGCTGCGCAGGTTCCAGAACTGGCGGCGGAATTCCGCCTTGGTGCTGTAGATGCCCCAGATCTCCGTGCCGTAGCGGCCTTCGATGAGGAGCTCGGGCAAGGTACCCGCGAGAAGCACGAGGAGGATCCACCAGTCCGCGTAGAGGATGATGGCGGAGGCGAAGACGATCTCCACCAGGTTCTGGTAGATGAAGAACTGCCGGTCCACGAAGTTCTGCGCGCGGTAGGTGCTGCCTTCCTCGATCTTGGTGAAGAGGTCGTTCTTCTTGGGATCCTCCTGCACGGCCACGTCGAGCGCGGCACGGCGCGAGAGGACCAGGAGCTCGAACTTCTGCCCGAGATAGAAGTAGAAGAGCTTGGAGATATACGCCTGGAGCTTGTAGAGGAGCGGGGTGGCGAGCGCGATCACGAGGAAGAGGAGCGTATAGAGGGTGATCTTGTAGGAAAAGATGTGGAGATGCGATTCCGCGGTAAGCTCGTTGAGGAGGAGCGCGAAGACGCCGTTCTGGAGGAACGGCGTGAGCGAGGCGAGGCCGAGTACTCCGAGCATGACGAGCACCATGCCGCGGCGATCCGCCCAGACGATCGCCGTGAGGCGCAGGCTGTTATGCCAAAGCTCCGCAAGGGCGGAGAAGGAGAATTTCTTTTCTTTTTTGTCGGGGGTAGAGTCCATGAAAAATTATTGTACCACGAAATCTGCCCCGCCGATAGCCTGCGGGGTAGCGTCTGGTCTGCGCTCCTATTTTATGAGACGTGCGAGTTCCCGCAGACCGTCGAGGATGGTGCGGGCGTCCGCGAGCGCATCGTGGGCGCGGCGCTCCGGCTCCTTGCCGAAGGCGCGCGTGACCGTGCCGCTCGAAAGGTGCGACACGTCCGTACCCGCCGCCTTGAAGACATCTCTCACGTCGTAGAAACGCCCTTCCGGGAAAGGGAACGGGATATCGATCAGCTCGCAATTTTCCTCGAGAACGTCGCTGTCGTCCCCGAAGGAATAGCAGTCTCTCTCCCCTATCCACGTCCGGAAGCGCGAGAGCGCTTCTTCAAGATTCACCCCCTCCCTCTCTAGGCTTTCCTGGGAGATGCCGGTGAGATCCTTGAAATATTCCGAGAGAAGCGGATTCTTCAGCGGCTTCACCAGCACTAAAAAAGTATCCCTCTCTTCCAAGGTTTTTCCGTCGGCGATGAGTGCGCCGATCTGCACGATCTCCTTGTACTCGCCGGGCTGATTCCAGCCGCGCTGCCAGGACCCCTCCCAGGCGGTGTACTCCGTATCGAAGATGACGAATGAGTCCGGGAGCGGGAGCATCCTACTTCTTCATGAAGCGTGCCTGTCGCTCGAGATCCTGCTGCAGCTTCTTCACGTCAGTCTGGATACGCTGATATTCCTGTTCGTGCGGGGCCAGCTTCGACTTGAGCGCCGCGAGCTCCGCATCAAAACGCGTCTTGTCCTGCTTCGCTTTATCGAGCTCAGCCTGCTTCTTGTCTACTTCCTGTTGCCGGCGGCGCACCTCGTCCTCTTTCTTCTTAATATCGGTTTTCAAATGCTCTATCTCCCGCGTAAGCATTGGAAGCCTTTGCTTCAAGTGTTCGAGGGCGGGGGTCGAGGTGAGGTCGGTCATAGATATATAAGGCTAATAAAAGAATGATACTCCGTGCGCGAAGGGAAGCACAATGGGGCGCCGGCATGGCCGGCGCCCCTTCACAGGTTCAAGATTCGAAGATGTTGGCGAGCGTCTCGCAGACTTCGACTTCCGCCGAACGCAAGGTGCTGCGCTGAGACGAGACCGGCGCTCCGACGTGGGCCATGAGAATCGTCACGTCATTCATGGCGCGCCTCTGCTCGGCGGCTCGCTGCCGGAGTACGGAGCCGAGGAGCAGGTAGTTCCGCTCATCGATCAGCCCTTGAAGGAAGTTCAGGAACTTCGCTTCATCCTGAAGCTCCATACCCTCCTCCAGATATTGCTCAGAGGCGGGGATTTCGTCCATCCTCTCGGCATCCGCTATGGCCCTCATCAAACCCTCGTAGGGAGGGAGGACCGGTGCCGCGGCTGGATCGCTCGAGGGTTCTCGAAACGGCATCTCCGACTGGAGAGACTCCCGGACGCCCGCCGGCCGCCTGAGATACCAGTTCTGCATCTCGCGGTAAAGCTCCCGCGACCAGGCGGTGAGGACATTCTGAACGATCACCAATGCATAAGACTTGCCGTCCGGTCCGGAAAAAAGCCCGTTGGGAAAGCGCACCATTTCTACCTCCCGGCCCGCGGGCCAAAGGACAGATTTCGTTTAATCAACTATGCTGCTCCGATTTGCATCGGTCAATAGGGGCTGACGTATAATGAAAGCCTCAAGCTTTATAGCCGTCACCACACTATGACCCGTACAGGCATAACCCTCCTCATCCTCCTCGTCCTCGCCGTGGGCGGCTATTTCGGCTACGAGTATGTAAAGCGCACTCCCCCCGATTGGGCAGTGAAGCTCGTGAGCAAGCCCCACGAGCCGCCGCCCTCGCTTCCAGAGGGCGACCGCGCCCCTCTAGAGGCGCCCGAGGGCTTTACCGCGACCATCTTCTCCCGGGACGTCCCCGGCGCACGCGTCATGATCCGCGATCCGAAGGGAGCGATGCTCGTCTCCCTCACCTCAGAGGGCAAGGTGGTCGCGCTCCCCGATGCCAATGCTGACGGCAAGGCGGACAAGGTCGTGACCGTGCTCGAGGGCCTCAAGCAGCCGCACGGCCTCCTGGTGCTCTGCCTCCCGACCACAGGGCCTTCAGGCCAAGGAGATTGCATCCTCTACGTGGCAGAGACGGACAAGCTCAAGACCTACCGCTACGACGCCGACGCGTACACGGCGACATATCAAGAGACGCTCACCACCTTCCCGAGCGGCCGCGGGCACTTCACCCGCACCCTCCATCAGGGGCCGGACGCCAACAAGATCCTCATCTCCGTCGGCTCCTCCTGCAACGTCTGCGACGAAGAGCATGCCTGGCGGGCGACCATCCTCGAGATGGATATCGCGACGAAGAAATTCTCCGTCCTCGCGAAGGGCCTCCGCAACAGCGTGTTCATGGCCACCGACCCGGTCACGGGCGCGATCTGGGCCACGGACAACGGCCGCGACCTCATCGGCGACGACATCCCCCCGGACGAGGTGAATATCATCGAGAAGGGCAGGGATTACGGCTGGCCCATCTGCTACGGCGACCGGGTGCACGACACCGATTTCGACAAGAAGCAGTACGTGCGCGACCCTTGCGCCGACTCCACCCCGCCCCACATCCCTCTCCAAGCGCACTCCGCCGCCCTCGGGCTCGCCTTCATCCCCGAGGAAGGCTGGCCGGAGGAGATGATGAGCGACCTCCTCATCGCCTACCACGGCTCCTGGAACCGCTCGGAGCCGACCGGCTACAAAGTGGTCCGCTTCAACCTCGATCAGACTACCCGAAGAGCGCTCGGCGGCCCCATCGATTTCCTCACCGGCTTCACGCCTCCAGGAGGCGACAAGGACGACGCCCTCGGCCGCCCGGTGGGCCTCCTCATCGAGCCCGGCGGCACGGTCTACGTATCGGACGATCGCGCCGGCGCGATCTACAAAGTCAGCAGGAATTCGCTCGATTAAGCGCCGCCGATAGGATGAATTCCTTGGCGCGGCGGTTTTTTATTTTAGGGGTTATGATTATCGCTATGGAAAACAAATCACCTCTGATTATCGGTCTCTTGGCCGGTTTCGTGCTTGGCTTTGTAGGAAGCTATTTGATAGGCCGAGATGCTCCAGGACACATGATGTCCGACGGCTCCCTGATGAGCCGGGACATCGATCAGCATTTCATCGCGGAGATGATTCCCCACCATGAAGGAGCCATAGATATGGCTAAGGTAGCGCTGGAGCGCTCTAAACGCCCCGAGATACTTTCCCTCGCCGAAGGCATTATCGAAGCGCAGGAGGCGGAGAATAAGAATATGCGGGCATGGTATGAGGAGTGGTTCGGCTCGGCGCCCCCCGCAGGCGGCATGGGTATGCATATGGACGGAATGGCAGGAGACCTTGAGGCCCTGCGGAGCGCTTCCAACTTCGATCGAGAATTCATCGAGCAGATGATCCCCCATCACGAGATGGCCATCACGATGGCCCGTATGCTCCAGGCCTCCACGGAACGCACGGAGATGCAGGAACTCGCCGATCAGATCATCACCTCGCAGACCCGCGAGATCGAGATGATGCGGAGCTGGCTCTCAAGCTGGTATTAATCTAGAAAACACCCCGCTCAGATGAGCGGGGTGTTTTCTGTTGCGTATTAGTTTTCCGCGCGGACCGCCGCACCCGTCCTGTCGGTGCGATATACGTAGGTCTTGCCGCCTGCTTCCATCTCTACGCGGAAGCCGTCCACCAGGGCCTGGGTGCAGATCTGGTCGCCGCCGAGGCCGAGACAGCCGTCGCTCCAGGTCCTCTCTTCCACTTTCATGATGACGATGCTTTTCTGATCGATGCCGAGCCTCGCAGCGAGATCCGCGCGAGCGGCGGCAGCGGCCGGTTCGACCGGCAGATCGTGCACTCCTCCCCCATTCTCTCCGGAATTAGTGCCGCCCATCTCATTCGTGTAGGTATCCCCGCACTTCTCCCCGCGGCACTTGTCCGAGGCATACAGGAAGTAGCCGCCCGCCGCGACGAGAAGAAGGATAAAAATGCCTAAAATTGTTCTGTTGTTCATACGGATAGTATAGACGCAGAACCCGCTTCTGCATTACTCCCTTGACGTATTGACAGAAGTATTGGAATAAGTAAGCTGTCCTCCAGCCGTAGAATGCATAAAAATAAGCCGTAACCGAGGGATTCCGTTTGCCAGGAGTGGCAAATGTCCAAGATTGACCGCAAATTCGACCCCTCTCGTTACGTCCCCCACGGGGGCCAGCCCGTAAAGACCTTTACGGATGGCCCCGACAACAACCGCATTAAAAATGCGGAGCCCGGCGACCTCCTCTCCTTCGGCTTGGAGACCGGGCAGTACGAGACCTTTATCCTCCTCTCGAAAGAGAAGGCGGGCCATGAGGGAGCCATGCGTTGGCGCCTCTGGCTCGGAGAAGAGGGCAATCCCTCGTACACGATCTCTGCTCTCTATGCCGCCCCGCCCCGCTGCGGCATAGCGACACTGTTCAAGCGCAGGGGCTGACGTCACACGCCCGCATCCGCAGGAGCCCCAGAGGGGCTCCTCGATGCGGCGCGTTTTCGTTTCAGAGGGAGCGTACGGAATGCGGAGATGGTACGTCATAGGGAGCATGCGGATTCTCGTGCATATCGGCATCGCAGCCCTCTCCGTGTGGGCCCTTTTCATGCAGGACTTCTCGCCCCTCGCGGTGTCCGCCGTCGCCCTCTTTTTCGTGCTTCACCTCATCGGCATCTTCCACGGCAAGTATTCGGAAGTGCCCGTCGGCGATCAGATGGGCGCCGTCGTCGGATCAGGACGGAATATGTATGACCGCCTGGTGCACCTCGCTTTCGGGTTACTCTCGAGCCCTCTCTTCTATGAGTTCGGGCTACGCATCGGCGTCGATGACCCGTGGCGCTACGCCTTCCCCGCCATCATGGTGCTCGCCGTCTCCGCCGCTTTCGAGATATTCGAATGGGCCAACCTCGTCATCCGCGGCGACAGCGACAACGAAGGACCTGAGCTCCAAGGTGACATCTGGGATACGCACAAGGACATGCTTCTTGCGGGAGTCGGGTCACTCGTCTTTAGCGCGATTCAGGCAGCCATTCTCTATATTTGACAAATAGATTTATATATAGTATACTCTAGGAATCGCAGTGGTGCGATATTCTGTCCTTCACAACATCAACAAGAGAGGGCTTCCATGAGTGTCGACAACTTCATCCCCACCGGTCCGGTGGTGGACCTCACCCTGCAACACACTGTCACGCAGGTAAAAGGATATAGCGCGTATGAAGCGGAAGTCCGCTTCCATCCGGCACGCGTTGCCGGATGCGACCAGGGCAAACTCACCTTCCTGATCAAGCACCCCGACACGGGAGAGCAGGTCGGGACGATCGAGTTCTCGACCGGCTCGAACGACACCCTCGTGGTCGACGCCGAGCTCTTCGACGTCCGCCTCAAGCGGACGCTCCATCACATCAAAAAATCGAAGGGTCTGGAGACGATTTCCTGCGGCTCCGACACCTCCTGCACGGTCCCGGACTACTCGCTGTCGTCGGCAGTTCCGAACCTCTGGTTTCGGGTCTGCTTCGACAATATGGATACCGACGTGCCCTGGCGACCCTGGCGCCGTCGGCCGGCCCTCGCCCGCTTCA